>CAYHTC010000258.1:0-3670 GCA_964359445.1 uncultured Sediminibacterium sp.
GGATTTATTTGGTAAATCAACCTTTATTACCGAGGCTAATTTAGTAGGTACCGATCTGCCAAAACAAATTACCCGCGCGGCATTATTCACTTATATCGAAACGGAACTAAAAGCCATTGACGCCGACCTGGCACCCGCCAAAACAATCGAATATGGCAGGGTTGATCAGTCTGCTGCCTGGTCATTACTGGCCCGTTTATACCTGAATGCCGGCGTTTACACCGGTACCGCCAGGTATACTGACGCTGTTACCTATGCTAAAAAAGTAATTGGCGTTTCCGCCTATAGCTTACAGGCAGGATATGGTAAATTGTTTATGGCGGATAATGACAAATATAAAAATGAAATTATCTGGGCTATCAATTGTGATGGACTGCAAACACAGGCCTATGGTAACACAACCTTTTTTGTACACGCCGCCGCCGGAGATGATGCCGCTGAGTATGGCGTGGGAGGCGGTTGGTATGGGTACAGGGCCACCAGCGCCTTAGGAAATCTGTTTCCTAAAACAGGTACGGGTGATATTGATACTGCAAAGGATAAAAGAGGACTTTCCTTTTATACTTCTAAGTTCAAAGGCACTGCCGCGCAATCAGTAATTGGCGATGTTGGTGATTTTAATAACGGCCTGCATGTAAAGAAATATGTAAATATTAAATCAGATGGAGGTGCCGTATCTGATATTACAAAAACATTTTCTGACGTGGATTTTCCGGTTTTCAGATTGCCCGAAATGTACCTGATTTATGCGGAAGCCGTATTACGTGGTGGTACAGGTGGTGATCTTACCACTGCTCTGCAATATGTAAACCTGATCCGCGCAAGGGCAGGAGCCACTGCAGCCATTTCGGCTGATTTAACCCTGCAATTCGTGTTAGATGAAAGAGGAAGGGAATTGTATTGGGAAGGACATCGCAGAACAGATCTGGTCAGGTATGGTTTATTAACTTCCGCCACTTATTTATGGCCATGGAAGGGGGGCGTTGCTTCCGGTACCGCGGTAGATGCTAAGTATAATTTATTTCCTATACCCGCAGCTAACAGAACCGCTAATCCGAACCTGGAGCAAAATGCCGGATATTAATTTTTAATTGATAAAAAAAATCATTACACATGAAAAAGATATCAAAATTAATGTTCTTGTCTTCCTTACTGGCCATTGTTCTTTGGTCATGTAAAAAAGATGAAAACAAAATCTATTACAATGGTGGCACAGCGCCTGTGTTAAGCGCTTCTACCACCGCGGTAAGCCTCTCGTATGCCAATGCTGCGAATGAGGCCGTGAAATTTAACTGGACAAATCCAAACTACCAGTTTACTACAGGCCTTAGCTCGCAATCCGTTAATTATGTACTGGAAATAGACACTACTGGCGCCAACTTTACCAATCCCAATAAAAAATCCATTTCGCTTAGCCAGGAGTTGGGTTTATCCATCACTATCGCGCAATTCAATGATTATATGTTGAATCAATTAGTGTTGAAACCAGCCATGGTTCATAACCTGGAAGTACGCGTAAAAGCCAGCTTGGGAAATAATGCCGTGCCCGTTTATTCCAATGTGCTTAAATTAACGGCTACCCCTTACAGCATACCGCCTAAAGTGGCCGTTCCTTCTTCAGGAAAATTATTCATGGTAGGTAGCGCCACACCGGGTGGCTGGAATAATCCGGTTCCCGTTCCCAGCCAGGAGTTTACCAAACTGTCTGAAACACTGTATGAACTTACCATTGCGCTGTCTGGCGGAAACTCTTACCTGTTCTTACCTGTTAATGGCGACTGGGGCGCTAAATATGGTGCCATAGGCGCCAACAACAGTAACAATCCGGATGGTGATGATTTTAAACCAGGCGGCGGCGATATGTTAGCTCCTGCAGTCAGTGGCAATTATAAAATATCGGTTGATTTTCAGCGTGGAAAATTCACTGTTACCAAACAATAAATCATTGTGATAAAATTTACCATAAAAAATAAACACATGAAAAATATATTCAAACTTCTCCTTTTATTTGCCGGCCTGGCCTTTGTGGCAACTGGTTGTCAGAAAGTAGGAAGTCTGCCGTATTACAGCACCGGTACCGCTTCTGTGCTTAGCAGTTCGGTAACCACCATTGCTGCCCTTCCGGCTGATTCCAATAAGACTGCCGTTACTTTTTCCTGGAGTTCTCCGGCCTATGCAACCGATTCAACCACTAATAAATACATTATTGAGATTGATTCATCCGGTCGCAATTTCGCGAAAGAATATACCAAAGTGGTTACGGGTTCATTAAGCGCCGCCTTTACCAACAAAGAGATCAACCTGGTTGTTTTGGGATTTGGTTTTGCTTATAACAAACCCTATGATATAGATGTCAGGATTACTTCTTCCTATGCGAATAACAATAACCGTTTGCAGTCGAATGTGGTTAAGATCAGGATTACCCCTTATGTGGTTCCTCCTAAAGTAGTACCGCCTGCCTCTAAAACTTTGTTTCTTGTAGGAAGTGCAACAGCAGGTGGCTGGGGCAATCCGGTTCCTGAACGTTCTCAGGTATTTACCAGACTGGATTCTGTTACCTACCAGGGTACTTTCTTCCTGAATGGTGGACAGGAATACCTGGCATTACCTGTTAACGGTGATTGGTCCAGGAAATTTTCGGTAGCTGATAAATCGCTGACAGGCCTCAGTGCCGGTGGTAATTTTGGCGCTGATCTGAATGATAATTTCCCTGCACCCGCTAAAACAGGATTTTATAAAATAACATTCGATTTTCAGGCAGGTAAATTTACGGTGGTATCAACAGGTACCTATGGTCTTTTATATGTACCTGGTGATTACCAGGGATGGAATCCGGCTACCGCCGCCAAATTAGGTTCAGCCAAAAATGATGGCGCCTATGAAGGCTATATCAATTTTCCTGCAGGTGGCTCTTTTGAGTTTAAGTTTACCACTTTACCCGATTGGAGTAATGCATTAGGCGATGCCGGTGCAGGTACCTTAAGTGGTAGTGGCGGTAATATAAAAGTGCCTGGCGCCGGCTATTATAAAATTAATGCCAACACAACCGCCAATACCTGGTCCGCAACCAAAACAACCTGGGGTTTGATCGGAAGTTTTGCGGGAAGCGGCTGGGGTACGGATGCTGCTATGACCTATGATGCGGGTTCCAATTCATGGTCGGCCACTATTACACTGGCTGCCGGTGATGAATTTAAATTCAGGGCCAATAGCGACTGGGGACTGAACTATGGAGATACCGGCGCTGATGGAAGTTTAGAAGGTGGGGGTGACAATATTAAAGGTGTTGCTGCCGGTTCTCATAAAATCACTTTGTACCTGAATAATTCAGGATATTATACCTATAAAATAGAATAAAAAAAGTAGTTTGGTTTTTAAGTTGGTTTTACCGCCTCATGTTGTTTCATGGGGCGGTTTTTTTTTGATAATTTCATTCGTGTTCTGTTTCGCTTATTATCGGAATCGTTTGTTTTTCTTTAAAAACTCTAATGAGGCTAATTCATTATTTCAAAAGTAACAATCTATAATATACAAAATCTATAGGGTCAACGATGAATATACAAGGATGGGAAAATCGCCATTTCTGGTTACAATTTAATAATATGGTTAAAAACGGTCATTCAGTCATTAGAAGGGGGCGTTTTGTTCGCCATATTTCCCATTTGGTAAA
>CAYHTC010000259.1:0-3666 GCA_964359445.1 uncultured Sediminibacterium sp.
CGTGGCTCATGCTGCAGTTCATATTGCCACACCAGCCGCATACCCAATAGTCCGTGATGCACATTCTGGCTATCGGGTCTTGAAAAATAGCTGCGTGAAAAACTCAGGTAATAAATAGCGTCCAGCAGGTTGGTTTTGCCGGTGCCGTTGGCGCCGCAAATGCCCACAATTCTTTCAGTAAAAGAGAAGTCTTTCTGCACATAGTTCCTGAATTGAACCAACGATATGGACTGAAGCCTGAGCATTGAACGGGCAAATTAAACCCAAACCTGCTTAATAATTCATGTTGAGTATGGCAGAAAGCATTTATTTTTAATAAAAATTCGGTTTTGAAGACGATATTATCCGAACAACAACTGGCGCTGACTGTAAAAAGGCTGGCTCATCAGATACTGGAAAATAATCTTTCACTGACAAATACGGTGGTCATTGGACTGCAGCCGCGTGGTGTTTGGCTGAGTAATCGTATAGTGAAGGAGCTGAAGCAGATTGTGGATCCCTCCGCTATTCAATATGGTAAGCTGGACATTACTTTTTACCGGGATGATGTGCGTAAAAGCCTGCATATTGCTACAGCTACGGATATTCCTTTCAGTATTGAAAACAAGAAAGTGGTGTTGATAGATGATGTATTGTATACGGGCCGCACCATACGGGCCGCACTGGACGCTTTACTGGCTTTTGGGCGACCCTCCAGGGTTTCGCTTTGCGTGCTGGTAGACAGGCGCTTTAACCGCGAATTGCCCATTCAGCCGGATTATTCCGGTAAGACCATCGATACCATCATTTCCCAGAAAATAAAAGTAAATTGGAAAGAAAGGGACGGAAGTGAAGAAGTAATACTTTTGGATAGCTGAAATCTTTTATCTTTGATTTTTAATGAAACTATCTACCAAACATCTTCTTGGTATCAAAGATCTCAACAGAGAAGATATTCAGTTAATTCTATCCACCGCCGAACAGTTCAAAGAAGTTTTACAGAGGCCCGTAAAGAAAGTGCCTTCACTGCGCGATATAACGATCGTAAACCTGTTTTACGAGAATTCTACCCGCACCCGTATGTCATTTGAGCTGGCCGAACGGCGTCTTTCCGCGGATGTACTCAATTTTGCGCTGAGCAGTTCATCTTCTGCCAAAGGCGAAACATTGCTCGATACCGTGAACAATATCCTAAGCATGAAAGTGGATATGGTGGTGATGCGCCACAGTGCATCCGGTGCACCGCATTTTCTGGCCAAACATATTCCCGCGGCTATTGTGAATGCGGGTGACGGCATTAATGAACACCCTACCCAGGCTTTACTGGATGCTTTTTCGATGCGTGAAAAAATAGGGAAGCTGGAAGGATTAAAAGTAGCCATCATCGGCGATATCATGCATAGCCGGGTTGCCCTCAGTAATATGTACCTGTTACGAAAAATGGGCGCAGAAGTGATAGTGGCCGGGCCGCCTACCTTAATTCCCAAATATATTGGGGAGGCATTGGGTGTAAGGGTAGAATATAACCTCAAAAAAGCCCTGCAATGGTGCGATGTGGCCAATGTGCTGCGCATACAACTGGAACGGCAGAACCAGCCCCTGTTTTCATCGCTGCGTGAATACAACCTGGTATACGGAATCAAAAGAAAATTACTGGAAAGCCTGGGTAAGGAGATAGTCATCATGCACCCCGGCCCCATTAACAGGGGAGTAGAACTCGACAGCGATGTAGCAGACGGCCCTTATTCCATTATATTAAACCAGGTGGAAAACGGAGTTGCAGTGAGAATGGCGGTGTTATATTTGTTGGCAAACAGAGAGAACTAAGGAGCGTAATAATTAATTATTAATTATCTCAAGATGCAAAGAGTCTGCTTATTCCCCGGCACATTTGACCCCGTAACCCTGGGGCATGTTGATATTATTAACCGTGCCATTCCTTTGTTTGATAAGATCTATGTGGGTATTGGTATTAATTCGTCAAAGAGCCCGATGTTCAGTGCAGCGCAACGGATGGAATGGTTTCAGGAGATTTACAAAGGAGAGCCCAGGGTAGAAAGTGTTATCTATGATGGTCTTACGGTGAATTACTGTAAAGCGATCGGCGCCAATTTTATTTTGCGGGGTATACGTTATGTGAGCGATTTTGAATATGAAAAAACCATTGCTGATGCCAACCGTACGCTGGATAAAAATATCGAAACCATCTTTCTAACCGGAGAACCGAAATATACCTCGGTAGCCTCAACTATTGTAAGGGATATCATCCGCAATGGCGGAGACGCTTCACCATTTTTACCTGATGAAGTGAATATCACTTTACGTACAAAAAAAACAACCCTGCTGTAATGACTATCTGGCACAATAAAGAATTAACACTGGCGCACATAGAGGGGTTTGGAAAAAATACCATGGCTGACCATCTGGGAATCCGCTTTTCTGAATTAGGCGGGAATTTTCTGAAAGCAACCATGCCGGTTGATGAGCGAACCAAACAGCCTTACGGACTTTTGCATGGTGGTGCATCTGTTGCATTAGCTGAAACATTGGGTAGTATTGGTGCAGCATTGGTGATTGATCCGGAATTATTTATTTGTGTAGGGCAGGAGATCAATGCCAATCATCTCCGCGGCGTAAAAGGCGGACTCGTAACGGGTATTACCACGCCCATTCATATCGGGGCCAGCTCACATGTTTGGGAAATTAAAATTTATGATGAAGCTGAGAAACTGGTATGCATCAGCCGGATAACAGTGGCTATTCTGAAAAAGCGATAAATTTCCTTACTAAATCCACCACATTAGGATAACTATCTTCCAGGCAGGCTTCCAGTTCAGCGCCGCTTACCCATTTGATTGCTGTAATATCTTCTTCTGTTTGCGGTACCGGCGTTTGTTCACCTTTCGCTTTCATCGCAAACCAATGCGTTTCTTTAATCACCTCTTCCTGCAGATACCTGTCATAATAATCATGGCGGCCAATATCAATCAACCTACCCAGTTCAATATTTATAATACCTGTTTCTTCCATCACTTCCCTAACGGCACAGGCTTCAATGGTTTCACCCGCATCCAGTTTACCTTTGGGCAGATCCCATTTGCCCCGGCGATACATCATCAATAATTTTCCAGATTCATTTTGTACCAATCCGCCTCCGGCAACAATTGTCTTTTTTTCCATAAGTATCAAATGTGACGACAATTTTACAATTTCCCAAACTTGCCTGATGGCAGAGGGCTAACCGATTTTAAAATGATTTACTTTCGCCCCATGACAAATGAAAAAGCCGTTGCTGAAAAATTGCTGCAGGTAGCAGCCGTAAAATTGAGTCCGGAAAACCCTTTTACCTGGGCCAGTGGCTGGAAAAGTCCGATTTATTGTGATAACCGCAGGATTTTATCTTTTCCCTATGCGCGGGATTTTATTAAGAGTGAACTGTGTAATGTAGTATTTGAACATTTTCCCGGGGCAGAAGTATTGGCAGGCGTAGCAACAGCGGGCATTCCCTGGGGTGCCATGGCTGCCGATCAGTTGAAGCTGCCCTATATTTATGTTCGTCCCAAGCCCAAAGAACACGGACTGGGTAACCAGGTAGAAGGATTTTATACGCAAGGGCAGCGTGTTTTGGTAGTGGAGGATCTGATCTCTACCGGCAAAAGCAGTTTGCAGGTGGTGGATGTGTTGCGG
>CAYHTC010000260.1:0-3611 GCA_964359445.1 uncultured Sediminibacterium sp.
TGCTGTTACTGCCAATGGTGTATTGCCTTTATTTAACTCAGCATAATTTTCTTTTTTGCATGCTGCAAATAGTAGTACCGCAGCAATTATATAAAGCAGTTTATTTAGTTGTTTCATAATCTTTTGTTTAGTGTTAAAAAATCAATACCCTGCATTTTGTGTCAGATTGGGATTTGCATCAATTTCCTTTTGGGGAATTGGCAGAAGCAAATGCTTTGGTAAAAAATTTGTTTTACCAATGCTCTGAAAGTATTGCTGAGCATACTGTCCATTATCATAACGGATAACATCAAACCATCTGCTTCCTTCAAATGCCAGCTCAACTCTTCTCTCCTTTCGTATTTTATTTCTTATGTCAGCCTGGGTAGTAACTGCTGCATTTGAAAGGCCAGCCCGTTGGCGAACTTTATTTAATGGAACTATTGCATCATTCAAGCGGTTCAATTCGCATAAGGCTTCAGCTTCCATTAATAATACATCTGCATATCGCAGCACAGGCCAGTTTAGCGGATTGGTATCATAATCCGGAGAAACTGATTTTGGAACTAAATGTTTACGAACATTAAATCCTGTGGTTGAGTATGATGCCTGGTAAGTCTTTCCATCAAAAGATGGGCAACTAAAATATAGAATGGTCTTGTCTTTCCGGTTATCACCAGATTCGTACTGATTAACAAATTCAGTAGTAGGTTGATTCCATCCATAACCGCCGCCAACAAAATCAGCATTACGGGGACCCATAAAAGTGCTGCCCCATGCTGCCTGATTTTCATTGTTCCAAAAACTATAACTTGTTTTACCATAATACTGTACTTCGAAAAGGCTTTCTCTTGAATTTTCACTGGATGGATTAAAGTTATCTGAATAGTTTGTGTTTAGCTGATAGCCTAATGCAGTTACCTGTTGGCAATAGTTTACTGTTTCGGTGTAATTGCCTAAGGTTAAATAAACTTTAGCAAGCATACCAGCGGCGCTTCCTTTAGTTGTCCTTCCTATATCAGTGCCGGTGTACGAGGCTGGCAACGTATTTATCGCCTCTTTTAAATCATTAATTATTAAATCATAAACCTGTGCTTTAGGAGTTCTTGCCGGACGTAAATCATCTTCTGCAGTTACTTGTTCTGTAATTAATGTGACATCGCCAAAAAGCCTTACAAGAATAAAATAGTAATGTGCCCTGAGAAAGTGAGCTTCTCCTAAAATCCGGTTTTTTAAAATGGCGTCCATATTAATTGCAGGCACATTTTTAAGAACCAGGTTACAACGGAGTATGCCCGGAGCCGGCCCTCTCCAAATATCTAATGCTGCTGCATTATCAGTAGCTGTTACAAAGTTTGAAATATCCTGGGTCTCTATTCCATCAGTGCCACCACCTGCGCCAACAACGCTATTGCCAGCCCAAATGTCTGTTGTCCATATACGGATATTATACAATTTTGGCCATTGTAATGGCTGATAGGCACCATTTATTGCTGTTACTGCATCTTCCGTTGTCTTGAAAAAATTTGCAGTATTAATGCTGTCTAATGGAGCCTTATCTAAGTATTTTTTGCAACTGCCCAGTGCAGCCACTAGCAAAAAGACAGTTATATATTTAATCAGTTTCATTTTTTAATGATTTTGTTTTTTAGAAAATCAAATTAATGCCGGCACTTATAGTTCTTGTTACCGGATACACATTTAAATCTATGCCACCAACACCCACTTCAGGGTCGAAACCGGAATAGTTAGTGAAGGTGTACAAGTTCTGTGCAGACAAATAAATTCTTGCTGTTTGTAGTTTAGCTTTACTTATTAGCTTAGCCGGAAGGTTATACCCAAGTGTTACTGCTTTTATTTTCAGGTAGCTGCCATCCTCAATAAAACGGTCTGACACTCTTGTATTTTTATTGGGGTCATTGAAAACTGCTCTTGGCATTGTTGTACTTGCATATGTTGGTGACCATCGGTTTAAAACAGCTTTGGTTTGATTTTGCGCCACTGCCATTCCTTCCTGGTATATCCTGTTTGCATTAAAAATTTCATTACCCTGAACACCCTGGATAAAAATACTCAGGTCAATACCCTTGTAGGCAAAACTGTTATTCATTGCAAAAATGAACCGTGGACTTGAGTTGCCAATATAAGTACGGTCATCATCATCAATCTTTCCATCATTGTTAATGTCCCTAAACTTAACATCACCCGCTGAAGTGCGGTTGTTAGGGTCATTACCTGGAACCTGAACTGCGTATTTGTCAACTTCTGCTTGTGATTGAAAAATTCCATTGGTTATAAACCCATAAAATGAACTTACCGGATACCCTGCTTTTTGAATGGCAAGATTTTGATTAAGACCAATACTGCCTGTATATAATGGCACACTATCATTAAGGCTAATAACTTTGTTCTTGTTATAAGAAAAATTAAAATTAGTAATCCATTCCAATATTCCTTTTGTATTCTGAGTGGTAACAGTTAGTTCATAGCCTTTATTTTGAACTTTACCAGCATTGATACTTGGAACTATAATATCTGAGTAACCTGTAGAAATTGGGACACTCATAGGAACAAGCATGTCGTTGGTATTTTTAATATACGCATCCGCTGTTATTTTTATTCTGTCATTTAAAAGCGATGCATCAAAGCCGATGTTAGCCTGCTCTACACCTTCCCACCTTACATTAGGATTAGGGATTGCCAATGGCACTACGGCCGAAACTGGTTGTCCGTTAAAATTGTATTGAACAGTTTGCAGTACAGAAGCAAAAGAATAGTTACCAATATTCTGGTTACCTGTAATACCATAACCGGCCCTGATTTTTAGGTCAGACAACCAGCTAATGTCTTTCATAAACGATTCTTCGGAAATTCGCCAGGCTGCTGATGCAGAAGGAAACCAACCCCATTTGTTATTTGTCCCAAACCGGCTGCTGCCATCACGACGAATAGTTGCTGTAAATAAATACTTATTATCATAATTATAAGTAGCACGGCCTAACATGGATAACAATGCCCATTCACTTGCATTACCGCTAATTGTTTGCTGAGATGTGCCATTATTAAATTGCTGAGTACTATTACTTGCAAAGTTTTGAATTGACCCACCTATAAAATCAAACCGATTGTTCTGAGCACTGCTGCCTGCTAATACTGTAATGTTATGTTTTTCATTAAACACTTTACTATAAGTAAGATAATTATCCCATAGCAGTGTTATTGACTTGTTAGATGACTGATACAGGTAACTATTAGGTTGTGGTATGGGTTGCCAGTTATATGAAGGAGCCCATGTGCGGATGTTCCAGAATGAAGCCTGAATACCACCGGTTGACCTGAATTTCAGGTTTTTGGTAATGGATAATTCTGTGTAAAGGTTGCCGAGTATATTGTAACCATTTGTTTTATTCTCTGTAAGTGTTGCAGTACCGATGGGATTCCTGATATCACCATACCATGATGCCCGGCCAATTGGCCCGCTGTAGCTTCCATCTGCATTATAGACAGTTTGAGTTTGTAAAGCCGCCATAGTATTGCGGATATTATAATCGCCGTTTTTTTTAATATCACTGCTCAGCGTAAGATTGTTGCCAAATTTCAGCCAATCAAATACACGGCTGTCGGAATTGAAT
>CAYHTC010000261.1:0-3602 GCA_964359445.1 uncultured Sediminibacterium sp.
GAATTGATTGGGCGCTCACTCGAAGATGTATTAATAGAGCCCGTGAGAAGTATTTTAATTCCGGGTTTTGATACAGTAAAACAACTGAGTAAAGAAGCCGGCGCATTAGGTGGCGGCATTTCAGGCTCGGGGCCTTCCATTTTTATGTTGAGTAAAGACGAAAGCACCGCTAAAGCGGTGGAACAACAAATGCACTCGGTGTATGAACGTCTTTCGCTGGATCATCACACCTATGTAACTACTATTAATCAGAGCGGAGTAAAATTCATTGATTGATGATTGTTCAAAAAATTATTTACTATTGATTATTTACCATTTACATGAACTATTACAGCCTCAATAAAACTGCTCCCAAAGCCGATTTCAGGGAAGCCACCATTAAAGGACAGGCGCCGGATAAAGGCTTGTATTTTCCCGAAAAAATTCCATTGATTGATCCCTCGGTCATTGAAAATATAGAAAGCTATTCCAAAGAAGAATTGTCATTTCTGATTATGCAGCCCTATGTGGGTGAGGCGATTGATCAAAAAACTTTGTACCGTATTGTTGCTGAAACCATCAACTTCCCGTTTCCTTTAATCCGGGTGAATGAACGGATTTTTTCACTGGAACTTTTTCATGGGCCTACCCTGGCTTTTAAAGATGTAGGCGCCAGATTTATGAGCCGATGCCTTGGTTATTTTTCACAGCAGCAGAAAGGAAAAGTAACGGTATTGGTAGCCACTTCCGGCGATACCGGCGGAGCTGTTGCGAGTGGTTTTTTAGGAGTGGATGGCGTGGAAGTTGTTATTCTCTATCCATCCGGTAAAGTAAGTACTGTGCAGGAATTACAGCTAACTACCTGCGGCCAGAATATTACCGCCCTTGAAGTAAACGGTAGTTTTGATGATTGCCAGGCCATGGTGAAAGACGCGTTCATGGATGCTGATCTCAATCAATCATTGGTACTTACTTCCGCCAACTCAATCAATGTAGCCAGGTGGTTGCCACAACAGTTGTATTATTTCTTCGCTTATCAGCAATGGAAAGAAAAAAATCATCCGCCTGTTATTGCTGTGCCAAGTGGCAATTTTGGTAATATCTGTGCCGGATTATTAGCGCATGTAAGCGGATTACCCGTACAACATTTTATTGCAGCCTGTAATGTGAATGATGCTGTGCCCGAATATTTGAGAAGCGGTAACTACCAACCCAAAACGGCGGTACCAACCATTTCCAATGCGATGGATGTGGGCAGCCCCAGTAATTTTATTCGTGTGATGGAACTTTTCCGGAATGAGTATGCTTCCATCAAAGAAAAAATATCAGGCTATACGGTTAGTGATGCTATCACCAAACAAACCATAGCCGAAGTGTACCAACAGGATGGATACACATTAGATCCGCATGGCGCCGTAGGGTATTATGCATTAAATCAATACCTCTCAAAACATCCCGGACAAAAAGGAATGATCTTAGAAACGGCCCACCCGGTAAAATTTCCTGAAACGGTGGAATCAATGACCGGGAAAAAAATTGAGATACCCGCTTCCGCCCAATACCTGTTTGCAAAAGAAAAACAAAGTATTCAGATGGGGGCATCATTCAATCAACTGAAAGAATGGTTATTGAACAGATAGCATATACGTTAAGACAATTTCCATGGCCTACGAATAGCCGGATTAAGTAGCGTATTGGCCTCTGCATCATTGGCAAACTGCTCATTTACCGGATCCCAGTTCAATGGCCTTCTTAGCCAATAAGCAATATTAGCCAAACAACATACGCTGCTGGTTCTATGGCCGGTTTCCACATCAGCGATGGGTTGTTTGCCTGTTTTAATGCAGTCAAGCCAGTTCTGGTAATGATTGTTGCTGTTATATAATCGTACAGCATTCTGTCCTAATACTGCCGTTGCTATATTGGGAGGATCACTATCTAAAAAATCCCTGCTGATATTGATGGTTCCCTTCTCCCCGATAAAACGCACGGCAAACCCTCGTCCGAAATCAACATGTTTCATCACAATGCCATTTTCATATATCATCGTAAGGCCCTTCACTTCATTGCCGGAAGGCGGAATGAATTTTACGGGGCCGGTACTGTCCATATCCAATGCCCATTGGGCAATATCAAACATATGGGCGCCCCAATCACTTAATATACCACCCCCATATTCTTTATAATTACGCCAGTTAGGGTATACGTCCTGTTCAACAGGCGGTGAAAGCTCTGTATGGTAGGGTCTCATTACAGAAGGGCCCACCCATCCGTCCCAGTTCAGATAATCAGGAACCTGCATGC
Source organism: uncultured Sediminibacterium sp. (assembly GCA_964359445.1). Taxonomy (GTDB): domain Bacteria; phylum Bacteroidota; class Bacteroidia; order Chitinophagales; family Chitinophagaceae; genus Sediminibacterium. Next base: position 2,284 of record CAYHTC010000261.1, read on the forward strand.
CGGGTAAATTAAAATCAATGGCTGGGTTTCCAACGGTAACCAATACCTCTTTCACCTGCCCAATATATCCGTTGCGAACCAGCTCACAGGCGGTTCTGAATTTATCCCAGGAACGTTGCATGCTGCCGGTTTGGAAGACTACTTTATTTTTCTGCACTGCATTTACCATGGCTCTTCCTTCCGCTACTGAATGCGCCATGGGCTTTTCACAATACACATGCTTGCCCGCATTGGCAGCCATCACGGTTTGTACCGCATGCCAATGGTCGGGCGTGGCAATTACAATGGCATCTATATCTTTTCGCTCAAGCATCTCTCTGAAATCGGCATAAGCGGTAAATCCTTTATAAGCTGTTTTTTGGCCGGCTTCTGCATAATACTGCTCAGTAATCCTTTGAAAAGCCGCCAGTTTTTGTTTATCAACATCAGACCCTGCAATGGTCTGTGCGATATCTTTAAATGAGTGTACCAGGCTTTTTGATTGCTTGCCTGTTCCGATAAAACCTAAATTAATACGGTCACTCGGAGGTAAATATCCTTTGCCACCTAATACAAAACGGGGTACAATGGTAAAAGCAACTGCGGCCCGGAAGCCGTTTTTTACAAATGATCTCCTGCTGGAATGTTTGGTAGCGGGGTTGTGTTTATTTTCCATATAGCATCTTAAATGAGGTAGAAATTTACAGGTTTATTTCTGAAATAAAAATTAATAAGATAATTAGTACCTTTCGTTTAATTATAAAGCCTATAATTTATTCACACATGAATGTAAGGACTGTTTTTCTACTAAGTTTTCTATTGTTTCTGTTTGTTTCAACTACGAGTAATACTATTGCTCAACAAAAAACATACTGTAACCCTATCAATATAGATTATGGGTTTTGTCCGATACCCAATTTTGTAGAACAAGGTAAACACCGAGCTACAGCCGATCCTGTGATTACGGTATTTAAAGGAAATTATTATTTATTTTCTACTAACCAATGGGGCTATTGGTGGAGTGCTGATATGGTTAAATGGAATTTTGTGCCCAGAATTTTTTTGAAAACCTGGCATAAAGTATATGACGAATTATGTGCGCCGGCTACGTTGGTGTTAGGGGATACTTTATTAGTGATAGGCTCTACGCATGATAAAAACTTTCCTTTATGGATGAGTACCAACCCACAAAAAGATGAATGGAAAGAGGCTGTTGATTCATTCCGGGCCGGTGCATGGGATCCCGGATTTTTTGTGGATGATGATAAAAGAGTGTATCTCTATTGGGGATCCAGTAATTTTTATCCTTTGTATGGGCAGGAGATTGACCGCCAAACCTT
>CAYHTC010000262.1:0-3600 GCA_964359445.1 uncultured Sediminibacterium sp.
GCACACATTGAAATTTTACATAATTGGTAATCACTCTGCCACCAATATCTTCGGTTTTCTCAATCTCAAATTCACGTGTTTTAAAGGTTTCTGTACGTTGAACGATATCAAAAACGGCTACCAGTTTGCCAACAATTTCGTATGACATGTTTCTTTTTTTTTAAGTGTCCAAAAATAGCATTAAAAATCCTGTTGAGGGCCAAAAAAAAAATTTCCCGGCTGATTAATATTGTACCTTTCAATTTGCTGTCAAAGTCAACTATGCGCAGGAATTCCCCATATAGTCTACTTATCATTTTTTTCGCTGTTTCCTGCGGCACAAGTTACCAGGCAACCACACTCAGTTACGAGGGTTACCGGATTGAAAAAAGAGCAACGGTTGATTCTTCTTTAGTTAAAATGTTACAACCTTATTCGGCAACCCTCAGTACAACCATGAATAAGGTGATTGGTTTTTCAAATAATAATTTATTTGCGAAGCAACCGGAAAGTGCCCTGGGAAATTTTATGGCCGATGCGATGAAGCTGATGGCAGAAAAAAAATTCGGCAAAAAAGTAGATGCCGGTTTTGTGAACCAGGGAGGCATCCGTTCTTATGTGCCCAAAGGAAATATTACGGTAGGAAAAATATTTGAACTGATGCCTTTCGATAACCTGGTGGTATTGCAGGAACTGAAAGGAACCGTTTTGCAGCAGTTCCTTGATAAGATGGCCGCCGATGGCGGCTGGCCGGTTTCTGTTGGGCTAACCATGGGTATCAAAGACAATAAAGCCATACAGGTGCAGATAGGCGGCAAACCCATTGATCCGGAAGCGACATATAGCATAGCCAATTCAGATTATGTGGCCAATGGCGGGAGTGATTGTGAGATGCTTCGCCGCATACCCAGGCAGGACAGGGGATATTTGTTACGGGATGCCCTGATCGACTACGTTACAGAATTTACAAAACAGGGTAAGCCTGTTGATTATACCATTGAAAACCGGGTTGTGTATGTTGCTAATTAACCGAAGGAAATTTTTAAAGGAAGGCGTAATGGCCGGTACTGCCCTTGCGGCAGCTACTGTAGTGCCTGTTGAAGCAGCAGCGGTAACCAGGCAGATAACTATTTTGCATACTAATGATGTACACAGCCGGCTGGACCCCTTTCCGATGGATGGCAGCCGCAACCAGGGATTGGGCGGGGTGGCAGCCCGGGCCGCGCTGATTAATGAGATCAGGAATGAAACTGACCAGGTTTTATTATTGGATGCGGGAGATATTTTTCAGGGCACTCCCTATTTCAACATATATAAAGGGGAACCGGAAATAAAAGCCATGACAATGATGGGTTATGATGCCGCCACCATGGGCAATCATGATTTTGATTCGGGCCTGGAGAATTTTGCCACGCAATTAGCGCATGCCCGTTTTCCAATACTGATCAGTAATTATGATTTTACAGCCACACCCATGGAATCAATGTTCCAACCTTATAAAATATTTCAGAAGGGGGAGGTCAAAATAGGGGTTTTGGGTGTGGGTATTGAACTGAAAGGACTGGTGCCCGATAATTTATATGGGAGGACCGTTTATCTCAACCCTATTGAAAAAGCCAATCAAACGGCTGAGCTGCTGCGGAAAAAAGGCTGCGATATGGTTATTTGTTTATCACATCTGGGCGATAAATATGAGGATGATAAGATCAGCGATGAAATAGTAGCCAAAGAATCTTTTGACCTGGACCTCATTATTGGCGGGCATACGCATCGGTTTTTTACGGAACCCCGTAAATACAGGAACCGGAATGGGGGAGAAGTGGTGGTAAACCAGGTAGGTTGGGCAGGGATACAATTGGGGCGTTTGGACTATAGTTTTACGGGTTTCAGGAAAAAAAGTCTCTCAAATGCCCATACTGTAGTTATACGCAAAAAAACAAGGGAATAAAAAATTTTTTTTTCAACATAAAGTCTACATATTCGCAACCCCAATTTATTTTTTTCAACATTTCCACAAATGGAGAAAATGAGATAACTTGAAGGTTTAGAAAGAATACTACTAACTCATTATAATATCCTTTTTTTTGTATGACTAAGAACGCTGAATCTATCTGGAGCAATTGTTTAAAGATTATCAAAGACATCGTAGAATGGCAACATTTTAAAACATGGTTTGAACCAATCAACCCGGTTGAATTGAAGGGCAATGTATTATTGATACAGGTACCCAGCCAGTTTTTCTTTGAATACCTGGAAGAGCATTATGTGAACCTGCTGGCCAAAACCTTAAAACGGGAACTTGGGAAAGAAGCAAGACTGGAATACCGCATTATGGTGGATAGCGGCAATTCCAATGGCCGCAATGGTTCTATGGATATTCCGGCCAGTAACATGAAAACATATAATAATAATGAGATGAATTTTCCGCTGGTGATAGACAATCCGGTTAAGAATCCATTCGTTATACCCGGATTAAAGAAAATGCAGATAGACCCGCAACTGAATCACATGTATATCTTCGATTCATTTATTGAAGGTGACTGTAACCGTGTTGCCCGCCGCGCGGGTAAGACAGTAGCGGAAAAACCAGGCGCCAACTCTTTTAATCCACTGGTTATTTATGGGGGCGTAGGCCTGGGTAAAACCCATCTGGCACAAGCCATAGGTAATGATGTGAAGAGATTACACCCCGGGAAAGTGGTACTCTATGTGAGCAGTGAGAAATTCATTAACCAGTTCCAGGACCATAGCCGCAACAATGCGATCAATGACTTTATCCATTTTTATCAGTTGATTGATGTATTGATCATTGATGACGTGCAATTCTTCAGCCGGGCCGAAAAAAGCCAGGACGCCTTCTTTGCCATTTTCAATCACCTGCATCAAAGCGGTAAACAGTTGGTATTAACTTCTGATAAGCCGCCCAAAGACCTGGATGGTATGCAGGAAAGGTTATTGAGCCGTTTTCGCTGGGGCCTGAGTGCAGACCTGCAGATACCGGATTATGAAACGCGGATTGAGATATTGGAGAAAAAAATGAAGAACGATGGGCTGGATATGCCGAAAGAAGTAGTAAAATATGTTGCTTATAATATTAATACCAATGTTCGTGAACTGGAAGGAGCGCTGATATCCTTACTGGCACAATCTTCCTTAAATAAGAAGGAGATTGATGTGGAACTGGCTAAAAAAGTGCTTCGCAATTTTGTGAAAACCAGCAGTAAAGAAATTACCATTGATGCCATCCAGAAGATGGTATGTGAATACTTTGACGTGTCATACGATAAATTATTACAGAAAACCCGTAAACGCGAAATTGTTCAGGCAAGGCAGATTACCATGTACTTAGCCAAAGCCTTTACTAAAAACTCTCTCAAAACCATTGGTGAACATTTTGGCGGCCGCGACCATACCACGGTGATCCATTCCTGCCAAACGGTAAAGGATCTGATGGATACGGACTCTATTTTTCGTGAAAATGTGATGGAACTAACACAAAAAGTGCAACTTGCTGCCATGTAGTAATTAATAATTGATTGTTAATTGCCACCGCGGTTTATTGAGGTATAATTTTTTGGCAATTACCCCTTCTCCACCTATTTTTGCAGACGTCTTCAAAAG
>CAYHTC010000263.1:0-3595 GCA_964359445.1 uncultured Sediminibacterium sp.
GACCCCAAAAGTATAATCCAATAAATAGCGCCAGGGCACCGGAAATCAATAGAACTTGCTGTTTTTTCACTTATCAACACTTTAGGCAAAGTTAGCCAGGCTTGCGTTTGCTTTTCACTTCGCTCACAAATTCTTTTGCGGGTTTAAATGCCGGAATAAAATGTTCCGGAATTTCCACTGCCACATTCTTTTTAATATTACGGCCAATTTTTGCAGCTCTTTTCTTGGTAATAAAACTGCCAAACCCACGTATGTAGATGTTTTGACCGTTTGACAGGTTCTCTTTAACTTCTTTAAACATGGTTTCCAAAGTAACTAATACGTCTACTTTGGGAATACCTGTTTTGTCTGAAATTTGATTGATGAGATCTGATTTTCTCATTTTATAGGTTTTTAAAAAGGGTATAAGACATTAAAATAAGCTAAAAAAATTGAATAATGCAAGAAAGATAGCGTAAATTTTATAGACGTTACTTATTGATAGATAAATGATTCAATCTGGCAGCACTTTCATATCTGATATTTTGTGGCAGCACTTTCTTCTTAAAATAGCCAACTAATAAGCCCGATATGCTGTTCTTTTATCGAATATTTGCCTGACCAGATGAAAAAAAAATTTACAAATACCCTGTTGAACTGGCATAAGCGGACAAATACCCGCGAAATGCCATGGAAAGGTGAGAAGGATCCCTATAAAATCTGGCTGAGTGAAGTGATACTTCAGCAGACCAGGGTATCACAGGGATGGGAATACTACAATCGTTTTATCCGGAAATACCCCAGCATACGGAAACTGGCCGGAGCCAACAACCAGGAAGTATTTAAATTATGGGAAGGCCTGGGTTATTATAACAGGTGTAAAAACCTGTTGTATACCGCCCGGCAGATCAATACGGAGCGGAAAGGGAAGTTTCCGGATCAATATGAAGACATACTTGCCTTAAAAGGCGTTGGTCCGTATACCGCCGCCGCAATAGCTTCTTTTGCCTATAACTTACCCTATGCCGTGGTGGATGGTAATGTATTCAGGGTTTTATCGCGATTTTTTGGAATGGCTGAACCAATCGATTCAACCCGGGGGAAACAACTGTTTACTGAATTGGCTGCTCAGGTCTTATCTAAAGAGCATCCCGGTGTTTTTAACCAGGCTATCATGGATTTTGGGGCCACCGTATGCAAGCCATTCGCGCCGGCTTGCAGTACTTGTCCCTTACTAAAAACCTGTACAGCCTTCCGGGAGGGAAAAGTAAACCAACTGCCCATAAAAGAAAAAATCCTCCTTCGAAAACACAGGTGGTTCTATTACTTTTTATTTGAGCATGAAGGTAAACTCCTCGTACACCAGCGAACAGCCAAAGATATCTGGCAAAACCTGTTTGAGTTTTATTTGCTGGAAACCGATGAGTTGGTAAACTGGGATGAAGCCATGATTTCACTTTGGCTGAAAGAGCAGTTGGGTATTCAGAAGGCTATTGTATCTCAGGTATCCCCCGTAGGTGTTCAGCAGTTAACCCATCAGCAGATAAAAGGGCAGTTTATACAGATTCATTTAATGAGCATACCGGCTTTCTTGCAAAAATACCGGTGGCAGCCGCTGAATACCCTGCGCAGACTACCTTTTCCAAAGTTTATCACTCAGTACCTGGAAACCGGTTTTCAAAAATAGAAGGTTCAGCTAAAATTTAAGCAGCCCTTCTTTTATTTATTAAAAAAAGTTATTTTTAAGAGTGATTTAAACCGGGATGAACTAAAAATCTATTGTATGAGAGGAGTTAACAGAGTAATGCTAATTGGCAATTTGGGAAAAGATCCTGACGTGCAGCACCTCGAAGGAAATATTGCAGTAGCAAAGTTCCCACTGGCTACCACTGAAACCTATAAAGACAGGACGGGCAAACTGGTATCGCAAACGGAATGGCATACTGTTGTGTTATGGAGGGGTTTGGCTGAGCTGGCGCAGAAATACCTTCACAAAGGCAGCCTGATTTATGTGGAGGGCCGATTACGTACCCGTAGTTGGGAAGATAAGGAAGGCAATAAAAAATTTGCTACCGAGATAGTGGGCGATAACCTGATTATGTTAGACAAAAGGGGTGAAGCGCATGGCGGCCATGGAACAGGAGATGCGCCCGATGGATATACAACTGATGATATTCCGCCATTAGGCGACCCCGGTGAAACTTTACCTTTCTGATCTCACATGAACAGAAACCATACTTTTGTGCAAACAGATATTCCGGGAAATACTCTATCCGGATGAATCTGATCTTTCAACTAAAAAAATCGCTTTGGATCATCACCCGGTTTTGCAGCTATTGGCCAGTCCTGCTTTATTATCAGCCATTCAGGCACAGGGCACTACTGTTTTGGTAGTAGTCTTATTTATTTTACTATTTCTTTCATTTGTTTTGTCGGGGTCGGAAGTAGCTTTTTTTTCTCTCACCTACAAGGATATTAATGTATTGAAAGCAAAGCAACAGCCGCCTTATAAACGCATAGTAGACCTGCTGGAAGAGCCCAAAGTGTTGCTTGCCTCTCTGTTAATTACCAATAGTTTTATTAATATATCCATCATCATCATTTCAAATTTATTGATTGATAACATGTTCAATTTTGAACAGTTTGATGCAGTATGGGTTGAGTTTGTAATTAAAGTAATTGCTGTTTCGTTTTTATTGATTTTGTTTGGTGAGGTTCTGCCGAAAGTACTGGCTACCCAGAATAATGTGCGGTTTGCCAAAGATTTTGGCGGTATTGTTCAGGCTGTTTCCTATGCCTGTTCCGGGTTAAGTAAACGCATGGTAAAATATTCAGACATCATTGAAAAGAAAATGGCTAACCGGCCCGGGGGGGCATATAATCTGGAAGAACTGGACCATGCGATTGACCTGACTACCCATCGCACCGCTTCAGAGAATGAAAGGAATATTTTAAAAGGGATTGTCAAGTTTAGGAATATCACTGTGAAGCAGATTATGCAAACGAGGGTGGATGTTCACGGGATTGATTATAATATATCTTTTGGTGAGTTGATTGCTATGGTTAGAGATCTTCATTACAGCCGTTTGCCTGTATACAAAGACGACCTTGATAATGTGGCAGGAATAATACATACCAAAGACCTGATTGTTTTTTTACATGAACCCGATGGCTTTGACTGGCATGGATTGATGCGTCAGCCTTTTTTTGTGCATGAACAGAAATTCATTGAGGATCTGCTGAAAGAATTTCAATCCAGGCGCATACATTTTGCCATAGTGGTAGATGAGTTTGGTGGAACGAGTGGTATAGTAACCCTGGAGGATATACTGGAAGAAGTGATTGGCGAAATAAAAGATGAGTTTGATGAAGAAGATACCGGGTACAGGAAAGTGGATGAGTACAATTATATTTTTGAAGGCCGCATCATGATCAATGATGTTTGTAAAATTATGGATCTGCCAACAGACAGCTTCGACCGGGTAAAGGGGGAGAGCGATTCATTGGCCGGACTGGTATTGGAACTGGCTGGCGAAATTCCACAACCCGAAAAAATTTTGAATACAGGTAACTTTGAATTTACTGTATTGGAAGTAACTAAAAACCGCATACAAAA
>CAYHTC010000264.1:0-3593 GCA_964359445.1 uncultured Sediminibacterium sp.
CAAAAATGCTCAGCAATCTAATGAGCATCAATCAGTTGCATTCGATGATCTTTTACTGAAAGCTAAACAAAAAATAAGTCCTGGCCAGGTTCAGCGTCTGTTGAAATTGGAAAATTCAGTAACCAGAGGCGATGTTAAGGATCAGCAAATACACGTATACCATGAATTGGCCCGCTTCTGGGCAGATTCTGCGCATCTTTTTGAACCCTATGCATTTTATACCGGCGAAGCCGCGAAGTTGGAAAATTCTGAAAAAAGCCTCACCTTTGCCGCCCGCCTGTTCTTGGATAACCTGATTACAGAGAGTCAGCCGGCCATGCAAAACTGGTTGGCTACTAATGCGAAGGTTCTTTTTGAGAAAGCATTAGCCATTAACCCGGTGAATGATTCCAGCAAAATAGGTCTTGGAGCCTGCTACCTGTTTGGAAACATTTCAGACAATCCAATGCAGGGTATATTGCCTATCAGGGAGATTGCACAAAAAGACCCGGGTAATGTATATGCACAGATGATTTTAGGTCTGGGTGGAAAGAGAAGCGGACAATTTGATAAGGCAATAGAAAGATTTCTGGTGGTAGTGCAAAAACAACCGGATAATATTGAAGCAGTTTTTAACCTTGCGGAATGTTATGAAGCAAAAGGTGATAAAGCCAATGCGGTTAAGTGGTATGAAGCAGTTAAAAAGCTGGTGAAAGTACCTGAAGCAGAAAAAGAACTTGATAAGCGGATTACAGAATTGAAAAAATAAATCTATTAATTAACAACATAAAATTACTTAGTGTATGCCTTGTGGTAAGAAGAGAAAGCGTCATAAAATTGCGACACACAAACGTAAAAAACGTTTAAGAAAGAATCGTCATAAGAAAAAGAATAAATAATTCTTTACCCGGACTATTATTATACAAGCGGTCACAATAATTGTGACTGCTTGTTACACTTTCCTGAATTTCGCCACTACTTTTCTACGCTGCAACTTATCCTTTTCCTTCCTTTTCCGGTGGCGGGCGTTACGGAGATAAGTGTGTATATGATAGCCGCGTACCGGCCGTGATTTTGTATTTAAAAGTTGCCATTTTGTGAACAAAGAACTAATTATTAATGCGGGCCCTTCAGGGGTTGAAATCGCTTTTCTGGAGGATAAAAAGCTGGTGGAGCTGCATAACGAAAAAACTGATGCAAATTTTGCAGTGGGGGATCTATATCTCGGAAAAGTAAAAAAACTGATACCGGGATTGAATGCTGCATTCGTAGATGTAGGATTTGAAAAGGATGCCTTTCTTCATTATACGGATCTTAGTCCATATGTGAAGTCCATTCTCAAATTCACCCAATTGGCTATGCACGATAAGGAGCCGGGTGGTTTTGATTTTGCAAAATTTCAATCTGAACCGGAGATAGTTAAAACCGGCAAGATTAATGAAGTGCTGAATGGCAAACCTAATGTACTGGTTCAGATTCTTAAGGAACCCATCGCGGCCAAGGGCCCGAGATTAAGTTGCGAAATATCTTTACCGGGCAGGTTTGTTGTAGTTACGCCTTTCAATGAGATCGTAGCGGTATCCAAAAAAATTCATTCATCAGAAGAAAGAAAAAGGCTGCATAAAATAGTAGAAGCCATTCGTCCAAAAAATTTTGGTGTCATTGTACGTACAGCGGCTGAAGGAAAAAGTACTGCAGAACTTCACCAGGACCTGCTTGCCCTGATAGAAACCTGGAAAGGTATTCAGGCGAACCTGAAAGGTGCTGCGGCCCCCATCAGAATTCTGAGCGAAGAAAATAAAACCACCAGTATACTTCGGGATCTGCTCAGCGCGGATTTTAATAAAGTGGTAGTAAACGATAAGAATCTTTTTGCCGTTACCCAAAGTTATATTCAGCGCATAGCTCCGGATAAAACAGATATTGTAAGCCTGTACCAAAATGGCGGTTTAACCATATTTGACCAGTTTGGTGTTACCAAGCAGGTAAAATCATCTTTTGGTAAAACAGTAAATCTTCCCAGTGGTGCCTATCTTATTATTGAACATACAGAAGCCTTGCATGTGGTTGATGTAAACAGCGGATATAAAAGCGTAAGTAATAACCAGGAAGAAAATGCGCTGGAAACCAATCTGGAAGCTGCAGAGGAAATTGCCCGTCAGCTTAGGCTCAGGGATTTAGGCGGTATTATCGTGGTTGATTTTATTGATATGAAGCTGCCCGATAACAAACGTAAGGTACAGGATGCGATGGAATTGTTTATGAAAACGGACCGTGCCAAACATTCCGTATTACCCGTTTCGAAATTTGGATTATTACAAATAACCAGACAGCGTATGCGCCCTGAAGTAAATATCAATACTTCTGAAAATTGTCCGGCCTGCAACGGAACAGGTAAAATTACCTCTACCCTGTTACTGGAAGATGAAATAGAAAAACGCTTATATTATCTGGTTACACACGGACACAAGAACCTGACGTTATCAGTACATCCGATTGTATATTCTTATTTAACCAAGGGATTTTTCAGCTCCATTATCAAAAAATGGAGAAGAAAATTTAAAACCAATCTCAAAGCCCTGTCAAATACGAATTATCATTTGATCGAGTTCCACTTTTTCAATGAACATGAAGAAGAAATAAAATTTTAGACCGCACCAGCCACCCTCCTATTATTTTTTTGTATAGAAAATACGATAAATGGTTCCGCGTTGGTCATCAGTTACAAATAAAGAGCCATCCGGGCCCTGGGCCAAACCACAGGGGCGGTGTAGAACACCGTTAAAGCCATTTACCTCTTTCATTCCGGAAAAACCATCTGCGAAAACTTCCCATTTACCCGTTGGTTTCCCGTTTTCAAAAGGAACAAATACTACAAAATAACCCTTCTGAGGTAAAGGTGCACGGTTCCATGAACCATGAAAAGCGATGAATGCACCGTTTTTATATTTAGCCGGAAACAAATCGCCCGTATAAAACAACAACCCATTGGGCGCCATATGTGCCGGAAAAGACATTACCGGATCAATGGCTTCCTTTCCACCTTCTTTTTTACCATCACCGCCATATTCCGGCGATACTATTTTTTTATTCAGCATAGGATCATAGTATATATAGGGCCACCCTGCATCGTCTCCTTTATTTAAGGCATACATGGTTTCTGCCGGCAACTCCGCATTTTCCTGTTCAGTATAGATTTCAGGAAAAAGCCTGTACAGATCATCACGGCCATGCATCATTACAAATAATTGATCCAGTTGTGTATTCCAATCCAATCCTACCACATTACGCAAACCCGTTGCATAACGTACACCATTCGCATAGGTCTGATTCAGCTTATCAGCTTTAAACTGCCAGATACCTCCTGCAGAATCCAGCATAGAACAGGGCATGATTCCTTTTGAACCTGGCGTACGGTCCTTCTCCTGACAGGAATTTGAATAAGCGCCAATATTTACATAAATATTGCCATCATTATCCAGTGTAATGGATTTTGAAGCATGCTGGTTCTCACTTTTCAGGCCCGTAATAATTTTATCGGGTTGTGTTGTATTAATTACCTCCCCATTGTCGTCTAATTTATATCGAAATACTTCCTCATCAGATGACGCATA
>CAYHTC010000265.1:0-3590 GCA_964359445.1 uncultured Sediminibacterium sp.
CGGAGCTTCCATTAAACCAACGATTTCAACACCTTCGCCTACTTTAATGATACCGCGCTCGATACGACCTGTAGCAACTGTACCACGGCCAGTGATCGAGAATACATCTTCCACAGACATCAGGAACGGTAAATCAATTGGGCGGGGAGGCAATGGAATATAGGTATCTACTGCCTGCATCAGTTCGTCAATTTTGGCAACCCATTTTGGATCTTCAGCCAACGCACCCGTTGCAGAACCTTGTATAATCGGTGTATTATCACCATCAAAGCCATTTTTAGTTAACAGTTCACGGATTTCCATTTCAACCAGTTCCAGCAATTCAGGATCATCCACTAAATCCACCTTGTTCATAAACACAACCATACTTGGAACACCTACCTGGCGTGCAAGCAGAATATGCTCTCTTGTTTGAGGCATAGGACCATCTGTTGCGGCAACCACCAGGATAGCTCCGTCCATCTGGGCGGCGCCGGTGATCATATTTTTCACATAGTCGGCATGACCGGGACAGTCAACGTGCGCATAGTGACGGTTAGCGGTTTGATATTCAACGTGTGCGGTATTGATAGTAATACCACGCTCTTTTTCTTCGGGGGCGCCATCAATTTCATCATATTTTTTGGCTATATTACCCATGCCTCTTTTAGACAAGATCATAGTGATTGCTGCTGTTAGCGTAGTTTTACCATGGTCAACGTGACCAATGGTACCTACATTTACGTGAGGTTTTTCCCTCATAAAGGTCTCTTTTGCCATTTTTATTGGTTTTTAGTTGTGTTTAAAAAATTGTTGGCTTATCGCCGGTTTAAAGTTTAAGTTTTACTGTCAAAATTACGTCAGCTTTTTCTTTCTGCCTCATTCAGGAGCCGTTAGTGAGAATCGAACTCACGACCTCTTCCCTACCAAGGAAGTGCTCTACCCCTGAGCTACAACGGCTGATGGGAGTTTGGAGTTAGAAGTTGGGAATAAATTTACTCCAGACTCCTAACTTCTAACTCTTCCTAACTTGCTCCGCTTGAGCGGAAGACGAGGGTCGAACTCGCGACCTATAGCTTGGAAGGCTATCGCTCTACCAATTGAGCTACTTCCGCTTGAATCAATTTGAGAATATGAGAAAGTGTTAATTCGATAAATAACACTTTCTCAGATTTTCATTTACAAAGAACAATTTTCAAATTTGAACCGTGGGCAGAGTAGGGTTCGAACCTACGTACTCGTGAGAGAACAGATTTACAGTCTGTCGCCTTTAACCACTCGGCCATCTGCCCGGGGAAGTTTGAAGTTAGAAGTTAGGGGTGATTTTTCCACAACTTCTAACTTCTAACTCCTAACTTCTAACTTCTAAGAGCCGAAGATGGGAGTCGAACCCGCGACCTACTGATTACAAATCAGTTGCTCTACCAACTGAGCTACTTCGGCATACTAAGTTTTAGGAGGTTTCACCTGTCTGCCGGCATACAGGATTCCCTATCCAAAATTCAAAAATAAAAGAACTAACCCTTTTTTTGGGATGGCAAAGGTAATGGAAAACTTAATTCAGCAAAATTTTGAAAAGATTATTTTCGGCCAGTTTTCAACAGTATTTCCGGTTATGAGGATAAAAGCGCGTATTAAGGGATGAATAACCGGTTACTTACCTCCGGCTTTCAGCCTTCTCTGGCTGATACAGGCAAAGATTGCCTGTTCAAGTAGTTGAACAATCGGTAAAAATATATACCAGGTATCCAATGGTATTTTTTCATGTTACTATATCAAAAGAAACGGCTTCCTTTTGTAAGGAAGCCGTTCCATTTTAGGCTGCTAATTTTTCTTTTTTTCGTTTTATCTGTGAAACAATAGATTCCATCGCATTGTCAAATGATTCTTCGAATGACTTGGAGGACGCTTTTGCAAAAAAATCATGTTTGGGTACATGAATCCTGATTTCTACGATCTTGTCCTTAATCGTATGCACCACATTATCCAATTTCAGGTACAAATCCATTTTCAGGATCCTGTCATGAAACGTACTCAGCTTTTCCAGCTTACGTGTTACATACTCTACCAATTTGTCATCTGCATCAAAGTGCACAGTTTGAATGTTAACGTTCATAGCAACTCACGTTTAATCGGTGAAAAAATATATTTGAAAGAACTTTTTGCTGATTTCCCTGAAGCCGAATTATCAGCTATCATTGCCATAACAAGTTACACTAAGAAGACAACAAAAAAAAATATTATACCCTTTTCTGAAAGAATTGTGATTGCATTGGCAGACTAAGCTTTGGGATGGGCTTTTTTGAAAACATCTTTCAGTTTCTCAATCGTATTATGCGTATAAATCTGTGTAGCCGCCAAACTGCTATGCCCCAGCAATTCCTTTACTGCATTGAGATCGGCGCCATTATTCATCAGATGCGTGGCAAAACTATGCCGCAGAATATGCGGACCCTTTTTTTGAATGGTGGTAACCTTACTAAGTTGATTTTTTACAAAAGAATACACAGCACGGGGCTGCAATGGCTTCCCCTTTTCTGTTATAAAAACAGTAACCACCCCTTCCTGTCTTACAGGCTTCTCAGCAAGATAGGACTGCAACTCAGCCATCAGCTCTTTTGATACCGGTATGATCCGTTCCTTATTGCCCTTCCCTACCACTTTCACCTGGGTAGCAGACGGATCCAACTGCGATTCTTTCAGGTTAATCAGTTCGCTTAAACGCATCCCCGTACTATAAAATAAAAGCAACACCAGGCGCTCTGTTTTACCCTTCCAGTTATCCTCAAACGGAACATAACCGAACAGGGTTGACATGTCTTTTTCCTCTATAAAAGAAGGCAGTCTCTTACTGATTTTCGGAGCCACTAAAGTGGTCATTGGGGACTGCTCCAATACCCCTGTTTTCATGGCATATTTGAAAAAAGACCTGAGAGTGGATATTTTACGGTTGATAGTCTTTGAACTGATGCCCTCTTCTTTTAATTCTGCCAACCAGCTCCTTACAAACATGGCTGTGATCTTTTCTGTTGGCGGGGCATCAAACTGGCTGGCCAGGTAAGCAAAGAACTGCTCCAGATCATTTTGATAAGAAATGAGGGTATGCTGCGAATACCGCTTCTCAAACCGGATATGGTTGAGAAATGACTGTAATGGAGGATAATGAGGTACCAGCATAAAAAAAGTAGCCTAAAGTTACTAAACTAAGGGGCTACCTGGCTATATTTAAGCAAAAAACAGGTTATACGTCTATTTTTCCGCTTGCTATATTCTGCTTGTAGATGGCTTTAAGCACCTGACCGCGACGAACTACCGAAGGCTTAATAAAAGCCTGACGTGATCTTAACTGCAATAAAGTTTTACTTTTTTCAAACTTCTTCTTGTACTTTTTAAGCGCCTTGTCGATGTTTTCGCAATCTTTTGAATCGATGATAAGCATAATGTTGATACCTCCTCAGGTGTTTTTAGGACGGCAAAGATAGGAATTGCTTCGAAAATGCCAAACCCTTTTTTTAATTGCGTCAAAGGGGGAGTGAAAGTTAGGAGTTGGGGGGGGGAAATCCTGAATTGGATTATCTTGCGGGTATGTTTACAGGAATTATTGAATGTAC
>CAYHTC010000266.1:0-3540 GCA_964359445.1 uncultured Sediminibacterium sp.
TCTTATTACAAACGGCCCCTAATCCTGCTATCAATAATAATACTGCCTACTTTTTTCTTGCCAGAAATGCAGTGCCAACTGTTTCAGGAAATCCGGACTTCTTTGAAGACATTGATGTAGTCTCATTTTCAAAAGAGGAGATATGGCAATTGCTCAAAGAAAATAAAATACAACATGGCGTGCAGGTGGGGCCATTGTATGAAGCTTTTATAAAACTCGGATGGATACAATTCATTTAAATAAAACGGAAGAGCGCATTAACTTATATGGCAACTTCCCCCACTAAAAAAACGCTCCCGCAAACCAATATCATATCATCCTTATGTGCATGGCTCAGTGCATTTTGTAAAGCAGTATTCACATTGTTAAATGAATGTCCGTTCAATCCAAAGCTTTTAGCTTTCAGTTGTAAGCTTTCAGCCTCCAATGCCCTCGGTATCTGTGCCTGTGTAAAATAATAAGTTGCCTCTTTGGGCAATAATAACAGAATAGCATTGATCTCTTTGTCTTTCACCATCCCTATAACTATATGCAGGTGATGATAGTCTGAAAGTTCAATCTGTTTTTTTATTTCCGCCATTCCATCTGCATTATGGCCCACGTCAAGTATCACTGCCGGATTATGGTGTATGATCTCCCATCTTCCATGTAAACCGGTCAGGTATTTTACTTTGGGTAATGCTTTCAGAATAGTGTCTTTGTTTGTTTTCCATCCCCGCAAATGCAACTGGTGTGCTGCTTCTAAAACAGTAAGCAGGTTTTTGGCTTGATAAATTCCCGGAAGATCCAGCGTGTAATTTTGATGAATATCCTTTATTGTATCAACTACCTCTACGGTTAATTGATGATGTTCATATTTCCATCCTGCCACATATCTTTTTTCCCCTGCATACAGCAGTTGCGAACCAGCTATGCCGGCATTCAGGGATGAAAAAACGTTTTCAAAAATACTCCGGGTCTCATTAATCACTTCTCCAATCACTACCGGTATCCCTCTTTTCATGATCCCCGCTTTTTCAAAAGCGATCTCTTCCAGTGTATCACCCAGTATATTCATGTGATCCCACCCGATATTGGTAATGATGCTTAGTTCAGGTGTGATGATATTGGTGCTGTCTAACCGTCCGCCCAGTCCTACTTCTATTACTGCGATATCTATCTGCTGTTTCGCAAAATAATCAAAAGCCATGGCAACCGTGATCTCAAAAAAGGAAGGTGCCAGCTCATCAATGAGGGGTTGTATTCTTTGGGTAAAATCTATCACATATTGTTCATCACACCATTGTCCATCCACTTTTATACGCTCTCTGAAATCTTTTAAATGCGGGGAAGTATATAAACCTGTCTTATAGCCCGCTGTTTGCAGAATGGCGGCCAGCATGTGGCTGGTAGAACCCTTTCCATTGGTTCCTGCTATGTGAATGGATTTGAAGCTATTTTGCGGGTTCCCTAATGCCTCACATAACCGTATGGTATTGGTAAGGTCTTTTTTAAAGGCGGCGGCACCCAGGCGACTGAACATGGGTAGCTTATTAAAAAGATAGTCGATGGTTTGCTGGTATGTCATAAATTGTTGCAAAGATGCAACAATAATTAACCGCGAAGTTTGAAATTGAAAACCAATGTGCCGGTTTGTTCTTCTTCGTTACCACTGTTTAATTTTAAACCGCGCGCTTTACGCAAGGCAATATTGCGTACCTGTTGGTTGGTGGTGGTGGTACCGCGCTGGTTAACGATTGCCTGGGTTACATTTCCGGCTTTATCAACTGTTATGTCAACGGCTACTTTTGCATTCTCATTAAAATCATCTTCAAAGGAAGGCAGTTTGGTTATTCTTCTGCCATCCAGACCGCTTCGGATGCTAACGCCGCTGTTCCCGCCATTTCCTCCATTGCCACTGGCCGCATTTCCCTTATAACTGTCTGAATTAGGATTTCCGTTTGGGTTACCCTGATCGTCCTTGCCGCCTGAGATTCCCTGGTTTTGAACCCCAGTATAAGTGTCGGCCCTGTTACCACTGGATGCGGTGCTGGTTCCACCTTTAAAGATCGCTTTTGGTTTTGGCGGGGCAGGTATTGGATTGGTTACTGTTGCCTGACTTATTTTTTTAATTGCAGCAGGTGGGTTTATGACTGCTTTGGTTACCGGTTTAGTTTTGGTATCATTTACTGATGGGGCATTGCCATCTGCATATTCATCGGTATGTATCCCGGGCTGGGGGGTAGCTTCCTGTATTGATTTGGGAGGAGCGTTTTTGCTATCCTCAGTAAGGGAAGGGGCGCCTGGTATTTGCGGGGGAATGTTTCCGATACCTGTTTCGCTGTTACCCAGATTCACCTCAATGCCTTCACCAAAATCGGGAGCTGGTATTTGTGGCAATGTCCATTGCAGGGAGAGAAACAGTATAAATAAAGAGGCACAAATCATTCCCGTATAAGCGAATGCCCTGATGTTCTTCTCTCTTTCAAAATTGGCCGGCATGGAGGTGTAATTACTCATATCAAATGTACATTCATAATAACCTGATAAATCAGATGTTGAAAATTACATGCAAATGCATTGGGTAATCCACTTTTGGGGTATAAAGAAAGGTTAAGATTACTTCCTGAAAAATACATCATACCCAAACCTCAGTAAGGTAGCGCTGATAATGAACAGAAAAAAAATGCGGATGAATTTGTTTCCTTTCTTAATCGCCAGCCCGGCACCCAGTATTCCGCCCAGTCCGTTGCAGATGGCCATCGGAATGGCAATTTGCCATAGAATGATACCTTTTAACAAAAACAAAATGATTGATCCGAAATTAGTAGATAGATTGATGATTTTTGCATTGGCACTGGCATGTAAAAAATCAAATCCCAACAAACTGATAAAAGCCAAAACTAAAAAGCTGCCGGCACCCGGACCAATAAAGCCATCATAAAATCCTATTCCTATACTGATGATTAAAGCATAGATGGTTTCCTGTTGTACGGAAAGTTTTGTATGGGTATGCTGACCAAAATTCTTTTTGCTGTAAGTATACAGGGCAACTATGATCAATATAATGAAGATGATGGGTTTCATGTATTGGTTACTTACCAATGTGAGTATTTCAGAACCGGCAAATGCTGCCAGGAAAGCTGTAATACACATGATGGAGGCGAGTTGCCATTTGATCTTTACTTTTTTTACATATTGCCAGGCGGCAAATCCGGTTCCGGTAAACGCGGGAACTTTTAAGGAACCAATTACTGTGGCTACCGGTAACTGTGGTAGTAATATTAATGCAGCGGGTGTTTGAATTAGACCGCCACCACCTGCAATGGCATCAACAAATCCGGCACTGAAAGCAAAAAGGCAAAGTAATACAAGTGTGAAGGTATCCATACAATGCTGCAAGATAAGTACTGAAGTAATCAGTCTGACTTGTTTTTGTATCTGGTATTCGCAAGGATTAAACCGGTGATTATCAATACGCCGCTAATTATATGAATGGATGAAATCCGTTCATTCAAAAACAGTACAGCTTCCCAGGCGCTGAATAAGGGGATGAGGTTG
>CAYHTC010000267.1:0-3528 GCA_964359445.1 uncultured Sediminibacterium sp.
GCCAGATACTACAATGGTTGGAATATTAACACTGCAGGCGCCCATTACCAGTGAAGGAGTGGTTTTATCGCAACCACAAAGGAGTACAATGCCATCCAGTGGATTGGCACGGATCGTTTCTTCAACATCCATGCTCGCCAGGTTTCGGAAAAGCATGGTGGTTGGTTTCATCATGGATTCGCCCAGCGACATTACCGGAAACTCTAATGGAAACCCACCAGCCTGCAATATGCCCCGTTTTACTGATTCTGCCAGTTCCCTCAAATGAGCATGGCAGGGGGTAAGTTCCGACCATGTATTGCAAATGCCAATTACCGGCCGGTCGCGGAATTCAAAATCGGGAAAGCCCTGGTTTTTCATCCAGGCACGGTAGATAAAACCATCTTTACCTTCTTTGCCATACCAGTTCTGGCTGCGTAAAGTTGAACTCATATCAGAGAATATTTATTAAGGCAAGGTAAGTCTTATTTCAGGTATTGCCTAAGGGGGTTAGCTGATACGTAAGAGTGGAATAAAAGCTATCTTCGCTGAATATTGCTTCATGACGCTTATTACATATTTAGCGGCACATTTTCCCGCGCAAAGGCTTAAACATAAACTGATAGAGCTGCATGCGTATTCAAGTGATGCCAGTTTTTATCAGTTGGTTCCCAGGGCGATTGTTTTCCCGGTTACGGTGGAAGAAATACAGTTGTTGTTTGCGATTGCCAAAAAGTATCATACATCATTAACCTTCAGAACCGCCGGCACCAGTTTATCCGGCCAATCCGTAACAGACGGGATACTGGTAGACCTTAGCCGGCATTGGAACAAAGCATCTGTTGAGTTGAACGGTGAACTGGTTCGGGTACAACCGGGTATTACCGGAAGAGATATCAATCATCTCCTGAAAAAATATGGAAAAAAAATCGGTCCCGATCCTGCCTCAATCAATGCGGCCATGATGGGGGGTATTCTTTCTAATAATTCCAGCGGGATGTGTTGCGGGGTAGCGGATAATTCTTATCATACCTTACAGTATGTACATTTTATTTTACCCGATGGAAAAGAATTTAACACTGCACTGGCAGGTGATTATAAAAGATTTGAAGAAGAGGAGCGGGAAATATTCGATGGTATACATGCTTTAAGAAATAGCGTGTGGAACAATGCAATGCTGCTGGCTAATATTCGCCGGAAGTATCAAATGAAAAATACGGTGGGCTACAGTATTAATGCATTTGTTGATTATGAACACCCATTGGATATTTTGGCGCATTTACTGATTGGGGCTGAGGGCACCCTTGCTTTTATTGCGGAAGCTGTCCTGAAAACAATACCTGATAAGCCTTTTAAAAAAACCGGCTTATTGTTTTTTGAATCGCCCAAGGCAGCCTGCGATGCCATTGCCCCTTTGAAAGAAACCGGCGTAGAAGCCCTGGAGTTTATGGACCGGTCCGCGTTAGGTTCTATTGAGAAATTACCGGATATCCTGTCATTTATTCAATCCTTACCGGAAAATACTTCCTGTATTTTATGCGAATACCAGTCAGATGCAGCAGGAGACCTACACGGGAAGTTCGATGCCGCGTTAGCGGTGATTGGTTCATTGCCCCTGGTTTATCAGACAGACTTTACAACAGATGCTGCCATTCAGGCTTTGTATTGGAAGTTAAGAAAAGGGATGTATCCGTCTGTTGCGGCTGTCAGGGCAAAAGGAACTTCGGTAATGCTCGAAGATGTGGCAGTACCCGTAAACAGATTGGGCGAAGCAATCGTTGACCTGCAACAATTGTTTTTGCAGTACGGCTATCTTGATGCCATTGTTTTTGGCCATGCTAAAGAAGGTAATTTACATTTTCTGGTTTCGCAGTCTGTATCAACTGATGAAGCGATCAGAAAATTTGAATTATTCAATGATGCATTAGCTGAACTGATTATTAACCGATATCAGGGTTCATTGAAAGCGGAACACGGTACAGGAAGACAGATTGCACCCTATGTGGAAGATGAGTGGGGAATGGATGGATATGCGATCATGGAATCATTAAAAAAGTTGCTTGATCCGGATACTATTTTAAATCCCGGGGTTATCATAAATAAGGATAAGAAATGCCATATCAAAAATATCAAATCACTTCCTGTAGTAGAAGAGGAAGTAGACAAATGTGTTGAATGTGGTTATTGTGAACATAAATGCCCGAGCAGGGAATATACACTTACACCGCGGCAAAGAATTGTGCTGAGAAGAACCCTGTCAAGGTTGAAATCTTCGGGCGATAAAAAGCAGTATAATGAGATTGTTGCCGATTACCTGCATTATGGATTAGATACCTGTGCCGTAGATGGTATGTGTGCCACAGAATGCCCGGTTAATATCAATACCGGCGATCTGGTAAAAAGGCTTCGGACTGAAAATCATTCTGATACGGCCAATTTCATTGCTTTGTTCGTAGCCAAGCATTTTGGTTGGGTGGAAAGATTGGTAAAATTTGCTTTATATGCAGGCAATGCCATCAATACCCTGTTTGGCAAATCTACCATGCATCAACTGACGATGGGGATAAGAAGGCTGGTACCTGTATTTCCTATCTGGACAAAGCAATTAACCCGGCCTGTGAAGCTGCCAATGATTGAATTGGCTGAGCCTGAGATTATTTATTTTCCCTGCTGTATGAACCGAATGATGGGTGCAGATATTGAAAAAGATAAAACGATTGTTGATGCTGTGGTAAGCCTTGCGCAGAAAGCGAATATCAGGATCACTATTCCGTCTGATAGTACGGGTTCCTGTTGTGGTCAGGCATTTTCTTCCAAGGGTTTTACAAAAGCATATCAGTATACTGTTAACAAAATGGTTGCAACATTATGGCAATGGACAAAACAGGGTAGGGCTCCGGTGGTATTGGATATTACCTCCTGTACCTATTCTTTAAAAACCTGCAGACCTTATCTCACAGCGGACAATCAAAAAATATTTGACCGCCTCACTATTTTGGATAGTATTGAATTTTCTGCTGATATCCTGCTTTCAAAATTGTCTGTTTCTAATAAAAAGAAAGAGGTTATTATGCATCCGGTTTGTTCTGTGCATAAAATGAATTTGTCTGATAAACTGGAAAAAATAGGCAGAGAAACTTCGGATAAGTTGGTGATTCCTTTTAATGCAGGTTGTTGTGGAATGGCCGGTGACAGGGGTTTCTACTATCCGGAATTGTTAAGGTCTGCTTCCAGAAAAGAAGCTTCAGAGGTTGTTGAATCATCCTCTGAAGCTTGTTATTCTACAGGCAAGCCCTGCGAAATGAGTATGTCGGAAACCACCGGCAAAAATTACCGGTCTATTTTTTATTTACTGGATGAGGTTTCTGAAAAAAAATAATGGTTAGTCTGCTTTTGTTCTGTCGGTAATTAATTGTGCAATGAGACTGGTCCAACCTGTTTGATGGCTCGCTCCTAAGCCTGTTCCATTATCACCATGAAAATATTCGTAGAATAAAACAAGATCCTTATTTTCCGGTCTGCTGTAAAACCAGTTCTGATTGCCATGCA
>CAYHTC010000268.1:0-3514 GCA_964359445.1 uncultured Sediminibacterium sp.
GGTAAAGCCCCATGGGAAAACTAATTATTCACCTTTAATCATTGGGAAATGTCACTTACTAAAAAAAGAAAAGTAGCAGTAACTAAGGTGGATAAAAACAAAGTTTATTCCCTGAAAGATGCTTCAACACTCGTAAAAGAAATTAATTGTACCAGGTTTGATAGTTCTGTTGATCTGCATATCCGTTTAGGAGTAGATCCTAAGAAAGCCGACCAGCAGGTACGTGGTACCGTATCATTACCACATGGTACCGGTAAAACCAAAAAAGTATTGGTACTCTGTACCCCCGATAAAGAAGCCGCCGCTAAAGAAGCAGGCGCTGATTTTGTTGGTCTGGATGAGTTCATTACCAAAATTGAAGGCGGATGGGTTGATGTAGATGTTATCATTGCTACCCCTGCTGTAATGCCTAAGATTGGTAAACTGGGTAAAGTATTAGGGCCCCGTAACCTGATGCCGAATCCTAAAACAGGAACAGTAACCAATGATGTGGCTGCTGCTGTGAATGAAGTAAAAGGCGGTAAGATCGCTTTCAAAGTTGATAAAGCCGGTATCGTGCATGCTTCTGTTGGACGTGTATCTTTTTCAATTGAAAAGATTGCCGAAAACAGTGCGGAGCTGATCAATGCCATCATCAAATTGAAACCCTCTTCATCAAAAGGTATTTACCTGAAAGGTGTTAGCATGGCCAGCACCATGAGCCCGGGTATCACATTAGACACCAAATCATTAATGAACTAACTCCTGGTGATTTCGTTACTAACGGAAGATGACCCGGGTTTTTAAAAAGACTTAGTTATGACAAAGGATCAAAAAAATGAGGTAATCGAAGTTCTCAAAGAGAAATTCGCTCAATACAATAATTTCTACATCACAGATACCGAAGCCTTAACTGTAGCACAGGTATCTAAACTTCGCCGTACTTGTTTTGACAAACAGGTTGAGATGAAAGTTGCCAAGAATACATTTATCCGTAAAGCCCTGGAATCACTGGATGCTGAAAAGTATGCCGGTGTTTTCGAATCCCTGCATAAGGTGACTGCTTTGATGTTTTCAGAGAATCCGAAAGAGCCGGCCCTGATCATCAGTTCTTTCCGTAAGGCAAGTAATGGTGATAAACCCGTTCTGAAAGCTGCTTTCATTAATGGGGATGTTTACACAGGCGATAATACCCTGAAAGCGCTTACCCGGATCAAGACTAAGAATGAATTGATCGGAGAAGTGATTGGTTTATTGCAGTCTCCTGCAAAACGTGTACTGGCCGCTCTGCTGCACCACCACGAAAAGCAGGCAGAAACTACTCCTGCGGAGTAAGCTTACTTTGAAAATTTGAAAATGTGGCAATTTGAAAATATTGCTTGTTTTCAATCTTCAACTAATTAAGGATTAACTGGAATGCTGGGTTTGAAAATTTTCAAATTTTCAAATTTTCAAATTTTCAAATTAATATTTTCAAATTTTTTTAAACCCTCCGTCGGATCACAATCGTGATATGAAGACGGGAAAAATTTAAACACATGGCAGACGTAAAAGCATTAGCCGAAACATTAGTAGGCTTAACAGTAAAACAAGTTCAGGAATTAGCAGATGTATTAAAAGCTGATTACGGTATTGAACCGGCTGCAGCCGCAGTTGTGGTAGCAAGCGGCGATAGCGGCGGAGCTGCCGCTGTTGAAGAAAAAACAGCTTTCGATGTAATGCTGATTAGCGGCGGTCCAAGCAAATTAACTGTTGTTAAGATCGTTAAGGAATTAACCGGCCTTGGACTGAAAGAAGCAAAAGACCTGGTAGACAGCGCGCCTAAAGCTATTAAAGAAGGTGTTTCTAAAGCGGAAGCAGACGAATTAGTAGCCAAGCTGAAAGAAGCCGGCGCCGAAGTTGAAGTGAAATAAGTTATTTCACAAAAAATATAGCCGGCAGGATGATTCTTGCCGGCTTTTTGTGCAAAATGGACTGGATTTAATTAATAATTAGGAATTAATAATTAATAATTTATTTTAATATGTAATTGTTAATTATTAATTCCTAATTATTAATTGAGTTTCCGCTTTTCTTATCCACAAATAGGTGGTTTGGTCCAAAATTTGTTTTTTAAGTTTCCCCTCAATCCTTACCTTTGCCATCCTTTATTTTGGGCTATTTAGCAATCAGGCAGTTTTATCGTGGGTAATAGTTAGATAATTGTCTCATTTTCAGCGCTTTGAGAACCTGTAAGTTCTCCCCAGAATTTATTCCATTAAAACCGGTTTTCACATATATGTCTACAACTACATTGAACAACAGGGTCGGCTTCGGAAAAACCAAACATTTAGCTGATGCCCCTGACCTGCTCGACATTCAGTTAGAATCTTTCAGAGAATTTTTTCAATTGGAAACCACGCCTGATAAACGTAATGTGGAAGGGCTGTTTCGCGTGTTCAAGGAAAACTTTCCTATCACTGATACGCGTAACATTTTCATGTTGGAGTTCCTGGATTATTTTATTGATCCGCCCCGTTACACCATTGAAGAGTGTATGGAACGTGGTTTAACCTATGCTGTGCCTTTGAAAGCCAAGCTACGCCTGAGCTGTAATGATGAGGAACACGTGGATTTCCAAACCATTGTTCAGGATGTATTCTTAGGAAACATCCCCTACATGACACCCCGTGGTACCTTCGTAATTAATGGCGCTGAGCGTGTTGTCGTATCGCAGTTGCACCGTTCACCAGGTGTATTTTTCGGACAGTCTGTTCACCCCAACGGAACAAGGATTTACTCTGCAAGGGTAATCCCTTTCAAAGGTGCATGGATGGAGTTCGCTACAGACATCAATAATGTGATGTACGCTTATATCGACCGTAAGAAAAAATTCCCGGTAACAACGCTGTTGCGCTCTATCGGGTTCGAAACGGATAAAGATATCCTGGAACTCTTTGGCATGGCCGATGAAGTAAAAGCGGATAAAAAATCATTGGCTCACCAGGTGGGTAAAAAACTCGCTGCCCGTGTGCTGAGAACATGGGTAGAAGATTTCGTGGATGAAGATACCGGTGAGGTAGTAAGCATCGAACGTAACGAAATCGTGATGGAACGTGATACTGTTCTGGATGAAGAAGGTATTGCCACTATCATTGAAATGGAAGTAAAAAGCGTATTTATCCAGAAAGAAGATGTGGGTGGAGATTACGCCATCATTTATAATACACTGAATAAAGATACCTCTAACAGTGAACTGGAAGCGGTTCAGCATATCTATCGCCAATTGCGTGGCGCTGATGCCCCTGATAATGAAACTGCCCGTGGTATTATTGATAAATTATTCTTCAGCGACAAGCGTTATGACCTGGGAGAAGTGGGCCGTTATAAAATTAACCGCAAACTGAACCTGGATTATCCTTTGCAGAAGAAAGTATTAACCAAGCAGGATATCATCGAAATCATCAAATACCTGGTTCGTTTAACGAATGCCAAGGCCGAGATTGATGATATTGATCACCTGAGCAACCGTCGCGTTCGTACCGTAGGTGAGCAA
>CAYHTC010000269.1:0-3500 GCA_964359445.1 uncultured Sediminibacterium sp.
TGTAATACCTTCTTATATTTCAAATTTAGGAAAGTAAATTAGTCAATTTATTCAGAAAGATGATTTGGGAAAGCATCTCTGCAATGCCAACCCGGTCAAAGCTAAATCAGTATCCGAAACTATATGTTGAGATTATTTATAATGATGGTTTTGCAAATGGTTGTTTAGGTGATCTGCGTAACTATTTGGAAACAACACCAGGCGACCATGTACGAACAATTAATGATGTAAAAATTAATCTTTCCAAACTGAAAACAGCGATAGAGAGTAATAAAGGTGAAGGCAAACCAATTAAGGAGGTGTTTTTTAAAAATAGTATCGATGATACGCAATTCTAAAGGGAGCTATGGAAATTTTACAGTTTGATTTAAGTGGAAAGTTTGCCCATTTTAGAAAATATTACGCTAATAATACAGCCTTGAGTTATAGTATTCCGCCAAGGACAACAGTAATGGGGATATTAGCTGCTATTTTGGGTAAACAACGGGACAGTTATTACAAGGAATTATCTTCCGGAAATATCAGGATAGGCATTGCTTTAAAAGTGCCGGTTAAGAAAAATTTTCATCGCCTGAATTTATTAAGCATTAAAAGCTTGGGAGATATGAGTAAGTCTTTTGAATCTGATTTTCGAAAGATGTCCGGGAATTCCATTCAAACTCCTTTTGAAGTCGTTACAGGATTAAATTTACAAAAAGGCGAGGTCTGTTACCGGATTTTCATCTCCTGTTTTGAGGATGGTATAAATACCTTTAATCTGCTTAAAAGAAGTTTAGCTGATAAAAGCCAGGTGTATCCGGTAACATTAGGCGTAGCTAACTTTAATGCTTTTATAACCAACTATAAATGCTTTTCGATGCAAAATATAATCGAAAAGCAAGCAAAGGATGAGCTGATTTCCTTTAATTCAGCAGTTGATTCAGAGAAAATTACTGAATTGCAATTTGCCAAAGAGGAATATGAGATGAATTTTGTGGAGGAGGAACTATTGCCGGCAGATTTTAAAACCGATGGCGACAGAGAAGTTTCAAAGATGAACAGGGTTTTGTTTACTTCAGGTGATATTCCATTGAAAGTAAGATTCACCGGATTGTTTTACGTACTACAGGAAATTGATTCATTGCAAACAATACAGTTTTTAGACTAATGGTTTATTATTCCCATAGTAAAACACTGCCTGATAAATCCAAAACAGGAACGAAACTATTAAGGGATCATATTCTGGGGGTTTCGGCAAATGCCTTACATTCTTTTGAAATAAGAACAACATTTCATTTAGAAAATGATTACCTGAAAAAGCTTATTTCAGATGCCTGCCAATATCACGACTTAGGGAAATACACAAATTATTTTCAGAAATATCTTCTTACAAACGAGGCTGTAGACCTGTATTTAAAACAACATGCACGTTTCGGCGCCTATAGTCTGTTTGAGAAGTATAAGGAGACAGATATCGTCGTTGCAGTTTTTTTGTACTTTATTATTATTAACCACCATCGCAATCTTGGAGATATAAAGAGTACGGAATTTTCAAGGAGAATAGATTTTACTTCTAATAAAGATATTTTTGACAAGCAAAAAGAAAATGTTTTAGCATCAATAAAAACTATCAAAAGTGAATTTGCAGAGAACTTTGTGCCTTTTTTAAAGGCCCCAGATAGCAAGCAGTTTTACCAGATTGTAAAGCAAATAACTCACCAACACCCATCCATTCAGAACTACTTTTTAATTAATTATCTTTTTTCCCTTTTAATTGAAGCCGATAAATTAGACGCATCGGATACGTTTTTGTATACCCGGAAATCTATTGATACCAGTCTTGTAGACAATTATCGTCCGTTGAACTTACCCTCTTCTAAAACAGATACAGATAATAATATTGAGGGTTTTGATCAAAATCAATTGCGTAGTTACGCACGTGTAAAAGTAGCCCGATTTTTAGAAAGGGAAAATTGGGCCGACACAAAACTTTTTACACTTACTGCACCTACAGGAATTGGTAAAACATTGATTGCTTTGGATTTTGCATTAAAACTGAAAGCCAAAATCCATGAAACTGAAAGCCGGGAGGCTCAAATAATTTATGCATTGCCTTTCATAAATATAATTGAACAGTCTTATGAAGTTTACGAAAAAGTATTTGAAAACCAAGATGTGAATTTGTTGGCACATTATCAATATGCTGATGCTTTGGAGCAAATTAAAGGAGGAAAGGATACAGACAATCCGGATAAGGGAACGAAGTATAATCAGAAGTTAATGATGTTGGATACCTGGCAATGTGATGTTGTCATTACAACTTTCGTACAATTTCTTCAAACGCTTATTGGGAACAGAAATATGTTGCTCAAAAAATTTAATCATTTTGCCGGCTCTATAATAATACTGGATGAAGTGCAAACATTACGATTAGCATACTTACCGCTTGTTGGTGCTACATTGTATTATTTAAGTAAATTTTTAAATACCAGGGTGGTTTTAATGACTGCTACCAAGCCAAAAGTTTTTGAATTGGCCAATCAGGAAATACTCTGTGAAGAGGATAAAGCTGAAGCCTTTGAATTGTTAGATAATTTTGAAGAAGTATTTCATTGTTTTCAACGAACAGCTATTGTGCCAATAATAGATAAGAAGATAGAAGATGAAAACGAATTTTTAGAAAAGTATTTTTTTGATAAATGGGTCGATAATAAATCATGTATCATCGTATGTAATACCGTTAAACGATCCTCCGACCTTTTTAATTTACTTCGTGATAATGTTGACAACCCTATTTATTATCTTTCTACCAATATTATTCCTTTACACCGGCAATCAATTATCGAGGCGATACAAATTGATTTAAAACATGGTTTAAAACCTATTCTTGTTTCTACGCAATGTGTAGAAGCCGGCGTTGATTTGGATTTTGACATGGGGTTTCGGGATTTATCTCCTATTGATTCAATCGTTCAGGTAGCCGGACGGATCAACCGGAATAATAATTCCGGTAAAAAATATTCTCATTTGTATGTTATTGATTTTGGTGATTGTGAACGTATCTATGATAAAATAACCATGCAGCAATCACAAAAAGCATTAAATAAATTTGCCCCTCAAATAAATGAAGAGCAATATTTAGAAATGATAGGGGAGTATTTTAATAATATTTCAGACCATAGCTCATTTGCAATATCCAGGGATATTTTTAATGCAATGAAAACTTTAAAATATGATTCTGACGATCCTAAAATAGATATAGCGGTTTTATCCTTTCAGGTTATTTGCGAAACATATCCTGCTATTTCCATTTTTGTAGAATTAGATGAAGCATCGGTTGATATTAAAAACCTTTTTTATAAATTAATACACAAAGAGATTACGCAGGAAGAATTTTCTAACTCCAAAAAAGCTTTTCATCAAAGAATTATTTCCATCCCATCCCATCTGCCAAGGGCTGATGAAATAAAACGGAATGAAAAATATCTTTTGTGTGAAGGATTGTATTTCATTCCTTATAA
>CAYHTC010000270.1:0-3491 GCA_964359445.1 uncultured Sediminibacterium sp.
GGGACGTTACCCCAGTAATCGTTTACAAGTGATTCCTCCATTTTCTTTGTACTGTGTATCGATGATTTACGATTATTGGATGCATCGAAAGGACACAAAATTTATCGCTCCCTTTTTAATACCTATGATGGGTGTGTTGGATTGGTACGAAAAAAATATTGACCCCCAAACAAAAATGCTTGGGCCGATGAAATGGTGGGGTTTTGTTGACTGGAACCATGCCTTCCCCAATGGTGTACCTGATGGCGCCACGGATGGTAATTCTTCTGTAATAACCCTTCAATACATACAAACATTGCAGCAGGCCGGGGATCTCTTTCTATATTTTGGAAAAGCGAATGAAGGGGCACATTACAAACAATTGGCAGATGAATTAAGTAATGCGACTTACCGTCAATGCTTTGATACATCCAAGGGACTGATGGCAAATACGCCTGCAAAAAAATCTTTTAGTCAGCACGCAGGCATTATGGCCGTACTCACCGGTTGTATTCCTGCCAGTGATAGGAAAGCAGCCATGCAAAAAGTATTGTATGATACTTCTCTTAGCCAGGCTACTTTTTATTACCGCTTCTATCTGAACCGTGCTTTAAAAAAAGCGGGTATGGCAGATAGCTATTATTCCCAACTCAAACCATGGAGAGGAATGATCGAAAACGGTCTGACAACCTTTGCTGAAAATCCAGATCCCACCCGTTCAGACTGCCATGCCTGGAGTTCCAGCCCCAACTACGACTTTTTTGCCACTATCTGTGGTATTGTTCCAGCCGGCCCCGGATTTTCAGCAGTTCGCATAGAACCGGCTTTGGGAGCGCTCACACAGGTAAATGCTACCATGCCTCATCCTGATGGAAATATCAGGGTTACTTTAACACGCAAAGGTGAGAATGGAATAGAAGCACTGCTTGATCTGCCCGCAAAACTTACCGGTGAATTTGTTTGGAAAGGTAAATCTGTTCCATTAACCGGCGGTATGCAGAAGATTAATCTCTAAACTGAATTAACAGCATTTGGATTCTGATGATTCAACACCTAAAGCATCCAGTATTTTTTCCAGGGGGCAAAACCTGGTAAAGGAAGATTGCAGCAGGTTCAGGCCCACAAAAACACCCAGCCATAACCAGTTGATGCTTACAAAATAAGTAAGCACAACGCTTGCCAACATAAAGGTTCCCGCTACGGCTCGTACAATTCTTTCTCTCATCATTATTTTTTTAAAATTTAGAATCCGGCTGCTTCAACCGGTAATATAAAGGCCCTTACGGGAAATGAACTTTGTTTTGTTTCATTTAATTGCTTTACCAGTTCCAGCCCTTTGTATGCTTTATCATCATCAGTAAAGCTGAAAAATAGTAATGCATCCGTTGCTTCATTGCTTCTTCCAAACCAATTACTTAGTAAATAATCATGGTGGGCCGCTTTATGGCCAATGGTGTCAGATACACTAAATACGGGTATCTCAGCTTTTTCGAAAATATCAGTTACTGCTTGCATATCTTCTTTTATACTGGTAAGTATGAGCATTTTCATAATTGTATTTTTTTATTTTGTTGGATATTTATTACGCATCATTTTATAGTATAGTATAGGAACTACCAATAAAGTAAGGAAGGTAGAAGTAATCGTTCCACCGATGAGTGATATGGCTAAGCCCTGAAAAATAGGATCGGAAAGAATTACAATGGCGCCCAGTGCAACCGCGCCTGCTGTAAGCAGGATAGGAGTGGTACGCACTGCTCCCGCTTCTATAATAGATTGCTTGAGAGGGATACCTTCCTTCAAACGGATATTGATAAAGTCGATCAGCAATACCGAATTCCGTACCATTACACCCGCCAGGGCAATAAAGCCAATCATTGAAGTGGCGGTAAAAAATGCCCCCAGCATCCAGTGGCCAATAATAATGCCTATTAATGATAAAGGAATAGCAGCCAGCATAATAATGGGTACCGTAAAGTTCTGAAACCATCCAACTATCAGCATGTATATGATAAGGATAACAACCAGGAAGGCAATACCCAGATCACGGAATACTTCATAGGTTATCTGCCATTCACCATCCCATTTCAGCGTAAAATTGTCTTCCATCTCCGGTTGTTGGGTGTATTCTTCTTTCAAATCATATCCGGCCGGCAGTTTTATTTCTTTTAACCTGTCTGAAATCTTACTCATGGCATAGGAAGGACTTTCCAGTTTTCCTGCCATATCTGCTGTAACATAAACCACCCTTTTTTGATTCTTTCTGTAAATGCTTTTTTCTTTAATCCCTTTATGTATCGTTACGAGGTCTCCAATGGGAATAGCATTGCCCTGCTGATTAATAACTTTCAGATTTTTGATGTCGGCAACAACTGTTTTATCAGCATCATTCAATTGAAGGTTGATATTTACTGTATTGAATGAACTGGCGCTGTGTAAAGTTCCCACGTTTTGCCCGGATAAAGCCGCATGTACAGTGGCAACTACCTGGGCAGGCGCTACTCCAAAGCGCATAGCTTTTTCTTTATCTACTTCCACGCTGTATTCAGGCTGATCACGCTCTACTCTCCAGTCTACATCTACCACATCATCTGTTGTGGTAAATAAGTTTTTGATTTGTTCCGCTACTTTTACCTGTTGGTCATGATCAGGGCCATACACTTCCGCTACCAAAGTAGACAGCACGGGTGGCCCGGGTGGAACTTCCACAAGCTTTACATTGGCATTATATTTTTTGGCTATCGTTTGAATACCGGGTCTCATTGATTTGGCAATGGCATGGCTCTGCAGGGTGCGTTCTTCTTTATTAATCAGGTTCACCTGAATGTCTGCAATATTATCTCCTCTTCTCATATCATAGTGCCTTACCAGTCCATTAAAGCTGATGGGACCCGCGGTACCTATATAGCCCTGGTAATTAACCACCATGGGTTCATGTGAAATATATTCTGAAATTTCTTTGGTAACTGCCGCGGTTTTTTCCAGCGTAGTTCCTTCCGGCATATCAATGATTACCTGGAATTCATTCTTGTTATCGAAGGGCAGCATTTTAACGGCTACCGTTTTAGTATAAAATAAACTCATCGAGCCAAGTAAAATCACAACAATACTCACAATGAATGCCCAGCGTTTCCAGCGGGTTTCCAGCATGGGCTCAATAGAAGATTTATAAATTTTATAGATACCCGTTTTTTCAAGTAACACGGGTTCTTTTTCTTTACCTGGTTCTTCTTTTTCTCTAAGAAAAATATAGCCCAGGTAAGGGGTAAGGGTTAAAGCAACAATGAGAGAGAGCATCATAGCTATAGATGCGCCTATTGGCATCGGACTCATATAAGGCCCCATTAAGCCAGACACAAAAGCCATTGGCAATACAGCAGCGATAACGGTGAAAGTTGCCAGGATGGTGGGGTTACCCACCTCATTAATGGCATAGAGGGCTGCCTGTAAAAAGGGAAGCCGCTTCATTTTGAAATGCCTGTGCATATTTTCCGCGATAATGATGGAATCAT
>CAYHTC010000271.1:0-3451 GCA_964359445.1 uncultured Sediminibacterium sp.
ACATTATGATATACTTAATCAGATCGCCAAGTACAATACTGCGCATGCCCCCCAGAATGGAATAAAACATGGCGAACAGTGTAAATATGATACCATAAAAGTGCGCAACATAGGCAGGGGCGATATCAAAAGGAAGGTATGGTTTTACCTGACCCCATGGCACAAAAATTTCGATAAATTTTCCAAGTCCAACAAAACCATAAGCCAGGAATCCAAAACAACTGAGTAATGCGAAAGCGACTACCACATTATGTGAGCCCTGTACAGATTTGCCGGTTTTTCCAAAACGTGTGGCCAGCCATTCAGCGCCTGTTGTGGCATTGGACCGGCGCAACCATTTGGATAAAAACATCATTAATATCACCTGGTTAAACACCGGCCAAAGCCAGGGTATCCAGATACTTTTCATTCCATATACAAAACAAAGGGCCACCATCCACATGGTACCGCTGATATCAAACATATCGGAAGCGTCACTCATGCCCAGGAGGTACCAGGACATTTGTTTGCCACCCATCAGGTAATTCTCCTGGTTCTCTCTTGCTTTTTTCCGGAGCAGCCAGCCCAGCACCAACATGGACAGGAGATATAATACAATGATCGAGATATCAAGAACAGATAATTTCATTAAGTTATTCTTAGTTGGTTTTCAGCCCCGGCAGTAAACTGTTTTTCTGCTGCAAAGATGAATTTACCGGCTTTATCCGGTATTCCAATATAAGAAAATAAGCAAAAAAACGCAAACGTTTGCAGCGAAGAGAACCATTTGACTGTCAACTAAGTATTGGCTGTGGATGTTATTATCCCCTTCAACCTTGATACCTCTACCTACTACCGGAGCAGAGATTATATACAATGGATGAATCAATATTTAAAAAGTATTCAGGCAAGGGTATATAATATAGTACTATTTTATCAAATATAAATAAAGAAATTAACGCTACTAAGACTTTACTCTCAAATAATATCAACTTAAGTAGTTAAAAAACAAATAGTTATACACTATTTTGTATAACGGATGTTTGTATGATTCTATTATATACTTTTAAGACCTGAGAGGGTAAAAGCCAATCGAACCCTAACTATGCAGAAAAAAATTTTACGAGAAATAACACCCCTTACGTCAGCAGACTGTTTTACAGTGTTTGCCCGTACCAAAACGGAGTTTGATTTTCCGGTTCATTACCATGAAGAGTTTGAACTTAATTTTATAAAAAATGGTAAGGGGGTTAAAAGGATTATTGGAGACCATGTGGAAGAAATTGGTGAGTACGAACTGGTACTGATTGGCCCCAATCTGCAACATGCCTGGTTTACACATAAATGCAAAAGTCATGAAATCACTGAAATAACCATACAATTTCATAAGGACTTATTCGATGAAAAATTTCTGCGCAGAAACCAGCTTTCCTTTATCAGAACCATGTTGGGAAACTCGCTGAGAGGCATATTGTTTTCTTTTGAAACGGCTTCTCTCCTCTCTTCACGCATAATGCGGTTAAGTAAAAAAAGCGGTTTCGAATCTGTTCTTGAACTGATGTCTATATTGCATGAATTATCTATCTCCCGGCATTCACGTATGTTGTCTAACTCCACTTTCAACAATATGGAGAATTTCTCCTATAACAGCCGCAGGATAGAGAGAGTGATGGAATACCTCAATGAAAACTTTCATAACCCCATCTCACTTACAGAAATAGCCAGGTTAACCAATATGGCTGAGTCTGCCTTCAGCAGGTTTTTTAAAACCAGAACCGGCATGACTTTTATTGACAGTCTTACAGAAATCCGTCTGGGCCATGCTTCGCGAATGCTGATAGATACCACACAATCTGTTTCGGAGATTGCCTATGAATGTGGTTTTAATAATATATCCAATTTCAACCGCATATTTAAAAAGAAGAAAGGATGTACCCCCAAGGAATTCAAAAAAAGTTACACAGCGGAAGAGAGAATATTCTTTTAGTCTACTACAAAATATTTGGGAAGCGCCCGTTATTTCCCAAAAATCAGAGTTTACGCTTAACTTTTGTAAAGTCTTTGGTAATGGTTGCCGTCATTTGTCCGGAGGTATCTTTTCCATCCTGTAGCATATTAACCTTGAATTCACATTCATAAGACTCTTCTCCTTCAAAATAGATCACTTCTTTCACATCAAATTTTACTTTGTCTGAATCATTATTTACAGATTTGTATAAAAATTCAGACATAGCTTTTTTTAAGTGCATTTCCACTTCGGTGGGTTGGGGCCTTTTCTGGCAGGCAAGGGCAGTAATAAAGAGCAGGCAGATAACTATTTTTTTCATGTGGTTATTTTTATTGTTTTTGGCCCCCGGATATCCGGAGAAATTACCTACGGCGAATTTCATTTCTCCCGGTTATCATCCGGGTTGGTAATCAATAAGATTAAGGCTCATTTGAAATACCGTTAGGTTACACATAGCCAGCACTCTAAAGTAGGGAAAGACAGGCAATTTGCAAGGG
Source organism: uncultured Sediminibacterium sp. (assembly GCA_964359445.1). Lineage (GTDB taxonomy): Bacteria > Bacteroidota > Bacteroidia > Chitinophagales > Chitinophagaceae > Sediminibacterium. The sequence continues at coordinate 2,485 of CAYHTC010000271.1, forward strand.
TTTATAAACTATTTTGTTCTTTTCGGCTCCGCCGAAAAGCATTGAAATTGACAAAAATATTTTCTTTTTTGGGGGGTATCCCGGGTGATTTGGTATTGTATTTGCCTTACCGTTATGAATGCCTATTTTTGCCACTCAAACAAAAGACCTCCTGAAGCGATTATTAATAATATTACACCGTACTGTTCTCATTATTATCACCATTATTTTATTGGTTTTTATCGCTATTCAAACTGATTTCGTACAAAACAGGCTGGTAAACATAGCTACGAACCGTCTATCGAATGCACTTGGAACGGAAGTAAGTATCAAAACAGTCAGTTTTTCTCTTTTTAACCGGTTCAATTTAGAAGGAATGATGGTTAAGGATAAACAGAAAGATACGCTTCTATACGCCGGTCAATTAAAAATAAGAATTACCGACTGGTTCTTCCTGAAAGATAAAGCAACCCTGCATTTTGTGGGAATGGAAGACGCGGTAATCAAACTCCATCGTAAAGATTCGACCTGGAACTATGGCTTTTTAGTAGATTATTTTGCATCTCCTCCGTCATCAAAGAAAAAAAAGGGTTTGACCCTGAACCTGAAGAAAATTGATTTTAAAAACCTGCGGTTTCAGAAAAATGATCAATGGGCAGGTGAAAAAATGAATATCAATGTGGCCAGTCTGGTAATAGATGCAGAAAATATAGATTTAGTTAAAAATACCCTTGTCATCAATCGTATTTCACTGGATAGGCCGTCTGTTAAAATACAGAGTTTGCCTGCTTTACGGCCAAAGCTTTTACAGAATAAGAAAGCAGAAGTTGATACAGGAATGTATTTCAACGAAGGCGATATGTCTGTACAGGCAGGGAATATTTCTATCAGGAACGGCAGTCTGTTCATAGACGGTAACCAGAAAACGCCATTGCCTTTTTTTGATGGAAGCCATATACAACTGAGCAAATTAAACGGTACAATTTCC
>CAYHTC010000272.1:0-3430 GCA_964359445.1 uncultured Sediminibacterium sp.
TTCGGGGGAAGAGATCATACCACTGTGATCCACTCCTGCCAGACGGTAAAGGATCTGATGGATACAGATGGTGTATTCAGAGAAAATGTGCTGGAACTACAACAAAAGGTGCAGTTAGCTGCTATGTAATTAGTATAAACAACAAATTTCAAATCCCAAATTCCAATAAAGCACCCGGAATTTGGGATTTGTCTTTTAGGATTTACAGGCATTAATCTTTATTTTTGCTGCCCTGTCCGGAGAGGTGCCTGAGTGGCCGAAAGGGCCGGTTTGCTAAACCGTTGTACGAGCTTAAACTTGTACCGAGGGTTCGAATCCCTCCCTCTCCGCCTTTGCCTGCCGAAGCTTTAGCGACGGCGGGTTTTTTTTAATGGGATATACCGAGTTGAGTAAGTAAGATAGTTGCAATAAATAGGGCAATAGCCTTTATATTTGCACTCCCAAAATGATCGGGAAGTAGCGCAGGCCGGTAGCGCACCTGGTTTGGGACCAGGGGGTCGCAGGTTCGAATCCTGTCTTCCCGACCAAAAGGGAGAACAAACGCTCCAAATCGCCCGAAAACAGCCTTGTTTTCGGGTTTTTTTGTGGTTTTCTGTATCAATTTGCCCCATTCAATCCCAATCTTCTGGTGAACAGAAAGGTGAATTACCGCGCAATACCGTCTTCCCTTACATCACCAACCAGGAAGTAAACCGTAGTTTAAAAGTGATCGCGGAGGTTTGCTCAATTCCCAAAAGGCTGATCTTTCATTTAGCACGACACACATTCGCCACAACTGTTACGCTTGCCAACAACGTGCCTATTGAATCCATTTCTAAAATGATGGGGCACACCAAACTGGCAACTACCATGATCTATGCAAAAGTCGTCAATACAAAGATCAGCAAGGATATGGCATTGTTGCAGGGAAAACCTGGAAAACCCCGCACACATTTGCGGGCGGTTTAAGCTGTTGTTTAAGGTTACAAATTGTTATCTTAGACAACCTGATACCAACATTCAAAAGCTGGCAATCTTGAAGTCACAGTCCGTGACTTCAAGATTTGTAAGTACATCAAAAAAAATAAAAAATAAATGAAACCATCTACAAATAAATATATCCAATTGCTTGCCAGTATCGGCTTAACCATTGAGCAGGCGAGGCAAAATGCGATTAAAGTCATAAATACAGAACTGGTAAAGGCCAATTGGGAAATTGGCAGACACATAATAGAGTATGAGCAGCATGGGCAGGAAAGAGCCGAGTATGGAAGTGAGCTATTGACAAGGCTTTCCAAGGATTTAAGGCAACGCTATGGTAAAGGATTTGGCAGACGCAATATTTTAGATATGCGTAGATTTTATCTCGCCTATCAGAAATGGCAGACAGTGTCTGCCAAATTGAGCTGGAGCCATTACATTGCCTTGATTGGGGTTTCTGATGCTACAGCAAGAAAATTTTATGAGAAACATGCCCTGAATGAAAACCTGTCTGTACGGGAACTGGAAAGGCAAATTGATTCTTCGTTGTTTGAAAGGCTTGCATTGAGCAAAGATAAAAAAGGTGTTTTAAAGCTTTCAGAAAAAGGGCATATTGTTACTAATCCAACAGAAGCAGTTAAAGACCCGTATGTTCTCGACTTTCTCAAAATTCCACAAAACCATAGGATGACAGAGAAAGACCTTGAACAAAAGATTATTGATAACCTGCAAATGTTTTTGCTTGAATTGGGTAAAGGTTTTGCATTTGTAGCAAAACAATTTCCTCTTATCATGAATATGACCAAAGTTCGGTAAGCCCCCCACCAATACCATATTGTTTAGTAGCATAGATAGTTAGAGTTTTGCAAAAAGCAAAACATATGCAAAACAAACAAGCGCAGCGCACACAAATGATGGAGATGATTAGTCAGTGGCAAGCCAGTGGATTAAAACAGAGAGATTACTGTGCTTCCAATAACATTGCTTATCATGTATTTCATTACTGGTATGGCGTGTATATAATTCTCTGAATATTTTGAATAATCAGATAAAGTGCAATTGAGCAGCGGTGCGAATCAATAAAGCGGTATTCTTTGCCTCAAATTTTGCCAGCAGGTTCTTACGGTGAGAATCAACGGTAGTTGTGCTGATAAAAAGCTTTTGTGCAATTTCTCCGTTGGTCAATCCGTCTGCAATCAGTTCCAGTACCTCTTTTTCACGCCTTGTAATCACAGGTATTTCCGACTCTGCATATTTGCGCAGTGAGGTGGCGGCTTCTTCGCTTAAGTAGGTTTTTCCTATTGCAACAGCCTGTATGGCTTCCATCAATTCTTTCTGCGTGGCATTTTTCAATACATAACCGGAAGCTCCGTTATCCATCATTTTTTGAATAAAACTCTGCTGGTTAAATGTACTCAGTCCAATTACAAATACAGAAGGATATTTTTCTTTTACTTCTTTGCACAACTCAATACCACTTTTACCGGGTAGGCTAATATCCATCAACATCACATCAGGCAATTGCTTCTTCAAAAAAGCAAGACATGAATCCGCATTGGATGCATGCCCCATCCACTCAATACTTTTTTCGTTTTGAAGTAAAGAGCGGATGCCTTCCACTACCATATAGTGGTCATCTGTAATGAAAAGTTTAATGGTCATTATACGATAATTTCAATTAATACGGATGTTCCCTTGCCGGGTTTCGAATTTACATCTAATTTTCCCTTTAAGAAATCAACCCGGTTCCGGATATTCGTCCAGCCAATACCGGTTGAACCTTTAATGATTGCTGTATCAAAACCTCTGCCATCATCTTCAACCGTAACTGTGAGCTGATGATCTGATTTTGTAACCTGCACAATAGCGGTTTTTGCAGCAGCATGTTTCATGGCATTATTGATCAGCTCCTGCACAATACGGTAAATAGTTATAGCAGTTGTTTGTTCAAATGTTGCATCTTCAAGCCCTATTGATTGATAGGAAACCTGCAATGCCCCCGATTTATTTATATCGTTGCAAAAATCTTTCAGGGCCGTATCCAATCCGAATTTCACCAATGCCTCGGGCATCATATTATGAGCCACACGGCGCATCTCTTTGATGGAACTGTCCAGCATATCCATGCTGCGTTCAAAAGCCTGATGGTTTTCAGGCGTCATGATTAAATTTCCTTTCATGGTATTAAATGAATATTTGATTCCTGATAACATCCCTCCCAAACCGTCGTGTAAATCTTTTGCTATTCTTGTTCTTTCCTGTTCTTCGCCTTTCAGTACTGCTTCGGTGGCAGTGAGTTGTTTTTCCGTTTCCAGTTCATTGATGCGTTGCTGCTGGAGTTTTTGTTTGTGTTTGTAGGTACTGAAAGAGAGTAAAGAAATTATCAGGATAGTAGCAGCACTACCGATCAGAATATAATTAAATATATTTTTCCTTTGGATTTCGGCCTTTTGAAGTTTTAACTGGTTAT
>CAYHTC010000273.1:0-3430 GCA_964359445.1 uncultured Sediminibacterium sp.
GCAACCGTACAAAGGATCGTGCGCCTGCATAAGGGAACTATCTGGGCAGAGGCTTCCGAAAACCAGGGGGCCACCTTCTACTTTACCATTCCTAAATAAACGACTATGAAAAACAAAACTATTCTTCTTGTTGAAGACAATCCGAGCGATGTTGAACTGGCAAAACGCGCATTTGAAAGATCAAATATCCTAAACCCGCTGGTAGTGGCGGAAGACGGGCAGGAGGCATTGGATTATATATTTGCCACCGGCAGGTATGCGGGTAAAGACAGGTTTCTATTGCCGGCGCTTATCCTGCTGGATCTTAAATTGCCGATTGTAGATGGCCTCGAAGTATTGAGGCGTATCCGGGCACATGAACAAACCCGGCGGCTGCCGGTGGTTATTCTCACATCGTCAAAAGAGGAGCAGGATGTGGCTACGAGTTATGACCTGGGTGTAAATAGTTACATCCGTAAACCTGTAGATTTTTATCAGTTTGCAGAAGCTGTTAAACATTTGGGTATTTATTGGCTCGTACTGAATGAGCCGCCACCCGACGTTATGTAATCATTATGAAAACACCCTTACAACTCCTGATTTGTGAAGACACTGAAAGTGATGTGTTACTCCTTGTCCGTGAACTGGAAAGGGCAGGCTATGATGTTGCGTACCGGTGTGCGCTGACTGCCCTGGATATGAAGGCCGCTTTGCAAAGCCAGTCATGGGATATTGTGATATCTGATTTCAATATCCCGGGTTTTGGCGGAGCCGAAGCGCTGGCCATTTGTAAGGATTCAGGAATAGATATTCCTTTTATTTTAGTGTCGGGCGTAGTGGGAGAAGAGGCAGCAGTGGGCATGATGAAGAAAGGGGCACATGATTATTTGATGAAGGATAACCTGGTAAGGCTGGGTGAAGTGGTAAAGCGCGAAATGGAAGAAAACCAAAACCGTAAAGAACGTAAAAAGGCGGAAGAACAACTCAGGGCAAATGAAGAAAAATACCGGGTTATTATTAATAATTCCCTGTTTTCCATTTTTCTTACCAAACCGGGTGGACTGATACAGGAAGCGAACAGGGCAGCCTGCGACTTATTCGGGTACACGCAGGAAGAATTCCGAAACCTGTACCTGCACAAACTTCTTTATCATATTGATCCTTTAATTGTGCTAAAATCAGTAAATCCTGAGGGTGGGAGTAATCGGGAAGAATTCATCAGTATTAAAAAAAATGGTGGACTGTTTCATTGTGAAGTGTCGTCTATCCTGTTTAAAGATATCAATGGAGAGGAACTCAGTTGTTCAATGCTTGCTGATATTTCGCAGCGCAAAGATGCGGAACAACAATTAAGAGACACGAATAGTGAACTGAAAAAGCTATCCAATCACTTAAAAAATGTTAGAGAGGATGAGCGAAAGTATATTTCAAGGGAAATTCATGATCAACTGGGTCAACTGGCTTCTGCCATAAAAATGGAACTGGATTGGTTGAATATTCATCTTGTTACCGCAGATGAAAAAGCGAAATCAAGAATAGCACGCGCGCTTGACACAGTAACCATCATGATTGATACTACGCGGAAAATAGCAACATCACTACGGCCAAGCCTTATAGATGAATTAGGGCTGAATGACTCCCTGAAATGGCAATGTGCGGAATTTCAAAACTTAAATGGTATTACGTGTGATTTTGAAGAAACTTTTGATGATACGGGTATTGCACTGGAAATAAAGACTGAACTTTTCCGGATCTGCCAGGAATCTTTAACCAATGTTATGCGTCATGCCAATGCGGGTCATATCCAGGTAAGTATCAAAGACATTACTGATGCATTTGCCTTATATATTGTGGACGATGGCAAAGGGTTTGATACCAGCCAAAAAAACAGTCATTTGGGTTTGGTAGGAATAAGGGAACGTGCCCATTCAATTAATGGACATTTACAGATCAGGAGTGAGCCGGGGAAAGGGACGTCTATATGTGTTACGGTTCCAAAAGAATAAAATTAAGTATATGAAAATATTAATTGCAGATGACCACACCATTGTAAGAGAGGGAATCATACGGATTCTGAAAGAAGCTTTTCCCTTTGCGGAAATTACAGATGTGTGTGATTCAGTAGATCTCATGAAGCACGTGCTGAAGGGGGGAGTATGGGATGTTATTATTTGTGACATATCGATGCCGCCCGGTGATTCCGGGCTGGAAGCTATTAAAAAAATAAAGGAGCATACTCCCCGTACCCCGGTTATCATTTTAAGCATGCATGCAGTTGATCAGTATGCAGTACGGGCCATTAGAGCAGGAGCATCAGGCTATTTAACCAAAGACGCCGCTACCTTGGAACTGGTAAAAGCAGTGAACCATGTGTTATCCCATAGAAAATATTTAAGCCCGGAAGTAGCGGATGCAATGGCGGATGCTTTTGAAAATGACAATAGCAACCTGTCTGTTGAAAATTTATCCGACAGGGAATTTGAAGTATTTAAATTATTAGCTTCCGGTAAATCCGTTTCCGAGATTGCACAACAACTGATATTAAGCCCCAATACGATCAGCACTTTCCGGGCGAAGATAAATGAAAAAATGGGGTTTCGGAATAATATGGAACTCATCAAATACGCGGTTGATAATAAACTTATTTAAAAAACTGTTTCTGATCCTGGCATGTATTGGATGATGCTAAACGAAATACTAAATTAAAAATTAGGATGAGCAATAAAATAAATATATTAATAATTGAAGACAACCAAACCGATGCTGATTTGGTTATCTACGAACTGAAGAAATCCGGATTGGGTTTTATTTCGGAAATTGTTCAAACCCGTGAAACTTATGAGGACGCTCTTGATAGCTTTAAGCCCGATATAATACTATCTGATTATTCTCTTCCTTCGTTCGACGGAGTTACCGCTTTCCACATTAAACAAAGAACCTGTCCTGACACTCCTTTTATTATTGTCTCCGGCACCATTGGCGAAGAAAATGCCGTTGAACTGATTAAGAATGGCGTTACCGATTACGCGCTAAAAGATAAATTATTTGCTTTATCCCCAAAAGTTACCCGTGCGCTGAAAAACACGGAAGAAATGAAAGAGAAAAGAATTGCTGATGAAAAACTAAGAACTCAATATGAAAAATTATCTGAAATCGCTTTCCTGCAATCGCATCTGGTACGTAAACCCATCGCGAATATTCTTGGTTTGATAAGCTTGTTGAATGTTGATAATCCGGGCGATCCTGTGAATTCCAAAATACTTGCAGGAGTTGAAATTGCCGCTAAGGAATTAGACAGTGTCATCCATCAGATTGTGAAAAAAACGACTGAGATCAGGGAAATACAATAATGCCGATACACAGGCCGGCACGCAAACCGGATGATAGTTTTAAGGAAAGATTCAGGCATTCTTTGAACAAGCAAATAACGGGCAATAAATACAAGAAAATA
>CAYHTC010000274.1:0-3411 GCA_964359445.1 uncultured Sediminibacterium sp.
CAAATCGTTTCCTATGGAACACTCAACCGATGAAAGACTCTGGCGAATAACCCTTAAAAGAGCTGCATTAAAAAAAAGCCTGTACAAAGCTACCTGATCATCATAGCTTTTTTATGGGCCATCCGGTGGTTTACTACAGGAAGGCATACAGGATTACAAAGTTATCCCTGTCCTGTTTGGGTAATGTTGGGTTTGGGTGCAGGCCCTGGATTTCAGTATTTTGATATGTATAGTGGAAGCAAACAGGATAGGCTGTGGAAGAGGTTAAAAAAATTAAAAGAAGAAGAAGAAAAATAGCTGTAACAGTTTTTTATTTGAACGATTAATGATTGCACATGACCATCAAAAGACTCTTTGATTGCCTGGATCATCAGCTTCAGCATTTTCCTAAACCGGATATGTTGGCCGCCAAAGAAAACGGGCCCTGGGTACTCTACAGTACCCAACAGGTTGCGGATAAGGTAAATCGCCTGAGTGCCGGTCTTCTGAAATTAGGAGTAAGTGCAAATGATATGACACCCGAAGGAAGTGATAAGATTGCCATTATCAGTAATAACCGCCCTGAATGGTTGTTTACCGACCTTGCAGTACAGCAGTTGGGCGCCATATTGGTTCCCGTATATCCAACCACAAATCCGATTGAACTTGAATTTATTTTGAATGATGCTGCGGTAAAATACATTTTTGTGAGCAATGAAGAACTGCTTATAAAAGTAAACGGTCTGCTCAGTAAAGTGCCTTCAATCAAAAATGTGTACACATTCGACCGCATAGAAAGCGCCTTGCACTGGAGTAATATAACTGTTCTGGCTGATACGGCTTCTTTGAAGGAGGTAGAAAGAATCAAAACAACCATACCTGTATCACACCTGGCAACCATTATTTATACTTCGGGCACAACCGGTACACCGAAGGGTGTTATGTTGAGCCATAAAAATATTTATACCAATGTGCAGTTTTCGAAAAAAAGCTTTCCATTTAACGATGCACCGGATACAAGGGTGTTGAGTTTTCTTCCCCTTAACCACATTTTTGAAAAAACCTGTACTTATATTTATTTGTATAGTGGTATTGGTATTTATTATGCTGAAAGCCTTGAAACCATTGGAGACAATTTGCGTGAAGTAAAACCAAATGGTTTTACAACCGTACCCAGATTGCTGGAAAAAGTATTTGAACGCATCATGTTGAAAGGCAATGAATTGACAGGGCTGAAAAGAAAACTCTTTTTCTGGGCCGTTAACCTGGCTGAGAAATACGATAACCGTATTAGTGGCGGCCTCTGGTACAATTTACAACTGGTTATTGCGAATAAACTCATTTTTACCAAATGGCGTGAAGCTTTGGGTGGTAATGTATCTTTTATTATTACCGGAGGCGCTGCCTGCCAGGTTAAACTGCTTCGTATTTTTAATGCTGCCGGAATACCCGTGTATGAAGGGTATGGCCCCACCGAGAACAGTCCGGTGGTTAGCGTAAACCGCCAGGAAAAAGGGGGTATGAAATTCGGAACAGTAGGTCCTGTTATTGATGGCATTAAGGTTAAACTGGCCGATGATGGTGAAATCTGTGTAACAGGACCCTGCGTGATGGAGGGGTATTTTAAACGCCCTGATCTGACTGCGGAAGCCGTAATAAATGGCTGGCTGCATACAGGCGATATAGGTGTATGGGAAGAAAATAAATTTCTGAAGATAACCGACAGAAAAAAGGAATTATTTAAAACAAGTGGTGGTAAATATGTGGCGCCACAGCCTATCGAAAATAAACTTAAGGAAAGCCCTTTTGTAGAACAGGTAATGATAGTGGGTGCCGAGAAAAAATTTGTTGGCGCATTAATTGTGCCTTCATTTAATACATTGCGTGATTGGATGAAAGAAAAGGGGATTAACTATACCACCAATGAAGATGTGATCCATCATCCCAAAGTACAGGAACTGTACAGGGAACTGGTTGAAAATTTTAATCAATTTTTTAATCATGTGGAACAGATCAAAAAATTTGAACTGTTGCCCGGAGAGTGGACAATTGATACAGGGGAAATGACCCCTAAAATGAGCCTGAAAAGGAAAGTAGTGATGGAAAAGTTTAAAGATGCGATTGAAAGGATATATGCCTGATTGTAAAAAAACAAATCTTTGACTTGTAGTAAATCTTAACGAAATTAGCGTGCTAAAGGCAGTTGAATCAAATATTCACATGAGAAACATGGTTTTTACATCTGTATATGAATCTTTCTTTCAGACTTCGCTGAATGCTTTGGCCTTAATCTCAAAAGAAGGGAACATTCTGGAGGTAAACAGAGCTGCCTGTAACATGTTTGGATATACGGAGGCGGAATTAAAAACCTTTTACATACATAACCTGATTGACACCAGTGAACCCGCTTTTTCAGGTTTTATGCAGGAATATCCTGCAAATAACGGCGCCATCAAAGAGGTTCTGACCGGGATACGGAAAAATGGGGAACGATTTCCGATACAAATAACTTCTGTTTTAATTAAAGACCCGGATGGAGAAGATATTTCAAGTGTTAGCGGGATAGATATGTCTGATCAAATTCTACGGGAGCAGAAACTCACCCACTTATTAGAGCAGACCCAAAGGCTGCATCAGCAGGAAGAAGACAGCCGGATATTACTTGAAAATGTATTGGACAGTATTACAGATGGTTTTTTTATTATAGACAGGAACTGGACCATTCTTTTTATTAATAAAACTGTTGAAAATATATTACGTAAAGACGAGCGGGAACTGATCGGCAAAAATTTATGGGATGAATTTCCCGAACTCGCCGTTTTAAAGCAGCACGTAGACTATCAGACCCTGGTTGGAAAGAACAAGTCCATCCGTTTCAGGGAATTTTTTCCCCTGTATAAAATATGGGCCGATGTGAGTGTGTACCCTTCAGAAAAAAACATTTCTGTTTACTTTAAAGATGTTACGGAAGTAAGAAAATTACGTATACAGGAAAAACTGGGAAGAGAAATATTGGAAATGAATGCCCGCCCGGACAGTGTGCTGGAAGAAACATTGGAATTCTACCTGAAACAGATTCAGAAACTTCATCCCGGTATGATCTGTTCTGTACTCAGGCTGAGGGGGAACCGTTTATACAACTGGTCATCACCAGGCTTATCATTGGACTTTTGTACTGCTATTGATGGCGCTGAAATAGGCGATAACAAGGGGTCTTGTGGTACTGCCGCTTATTTGAAAGAGAAAGTGGTTGTGTCTGATATAGAGAATGATCCCCGTTGGGCATCATACACTGATCTTGCACGCAGGGAAGGGGTTAAAGCCTGTTGGTCGTTTCCGATCATCGACTCGCACAATAAGGTTATGGTCACTTTTGCTATCTATTATAAAAAAGTAAAATCGCCAACAACCGAAGAGGAAAGTACACTGGAA
>CAYHTC010000275.1:0-3407 GCA_964359445.1 uncultured Sediminibacterium sp.
TTTTTAGCCGGGGCATTGTTGTCTTCGGCCGCACTGGTCTTTCTGCCTAATTCAGGCGCAGTTTCATCAATAGTGCCCGCTTTATGGATTGGGGCAGGTATGGTAATGATAATGGACGCGTCTTTTAATGTTGCCATGGAACCCTTTCGTGCCCTTGTGGCCGATAACCTGCCCGATTCACAAAGAACCAGCGGATTTGCTGTTCAGACTTTTTTAATTGGTATTGGCGCAGTGGCAGGTTCTGAACTCCCGTCTATCCTTGCTAAAAATGGATTCTCCCAGGAAGCAGGTGTTACGGGCGTGGCTGATAATATCCGTTATTCATTTTATATTGGTGCGGCTGTATTTATAACCGCCATACTGATTACTGTTTTCAAATCAAAAGAATATCCGCCGGAAGAGTATGCAAAATACCATGGCCGCAATGAGGCGGCTGAAAAAGCCGGTATAGTAGAAATATTCAAAGACTTCAGCCTCATGCCAAAAACCATGAAGCAATTAGGACTGGTACAGTTCTTTTCATGGTTTGCTTTATTCAGTATGTGGGTGTTTACAACAGATGCAGTGGCAACACACGTGTATGGACTTACCGGCGATTATGCCAAATCAGTTGCTTACAATGAAGCGGGAAATCATGTGAGTTCTGCTTTTGGCACCTATAATTTAGTAGCAGCATTATATGCTTTATGCCTGCCGCTTGTAGCAAAAGTATTGGGTAGAAAAGGAACCCATGCCTTTTCCCTGATCGCGGGTGGTGTAGGATTGATTTCTATCTATTTTATCAAAGACCCCGCTATGCTTACCTATTCAATGGTGGGGGTGGGACTGGCCTGGGCAAGTATTCTGGCCATGCCTTATGTGATACTTTCCGGTTCCATACCTGCCGGGAAACTGGGAATTTATATGGGCATTTTTAACTTCTTCATTACCCTGCCGCAGATCATTAATGGTATTTGCGGGGGATGGATCGTAAAACATTTATATGGCGGACAGCCCATCTATGCAATTGTACTTGCCGGGTTTCTGATGCTTTGTGCCGCGGTTAGTGTGTTGTTTGTGTATGATGCGGGAGCGGTTAAAATTAAACAGGGGATAGAGTGAGTTAATTAATAATTAATAATTGGTTGAATAAAATTTGTGTTATGAAAAAAATATGGGTTGGTGTAATCGTTTGTTTTGTGGCATTTTCTGTGAATGCACAATATGCAAAGTTGTATCCTTCAAACTGGTACACCGGAATGAAGTGGAATAAAGTACAGATTCTTGTAAGGGGGGAGTATGAAGGATTTAAAAATGAAAAAGTGAAAATTAATTACCCGGGTGTTACATTAACCAAAGTAAGCAAGTTTGAGAATGGTAAATATCTTGCATTGGATGTTACCATTTCAGCTAATGCAAAACCAGGTAATGTACTGATCGGTTTTATTGATGGCGCCAAAACTCATGGTGTATACTGGCCATTAAAACCAAGAAGGGAAGGAAAAGGCAAAACATTTGCAAAGGGAGTTACCTCTGCAGATTTCATCTACTTTTTAATGCCTGACCGTTTTAGTAATGGAGATATTAGTAACGACAGGGTTGCCGGCATGCGCGACCAGAGCCTTAACCGTGATTCTATATACCACCGTCATGGTGGTGATATGCAGGGTGTGATCAACCATTTGGACTACCTGCAGGGCCTCGGTGTAACCACACTCTGGATGACACCAGTGATTGAAAATGATATGCCAAACCGTACTGAACATGGATATGCTTTTACGGATCACTACAAGATTGAACCCCGCTTTGGTGGTGAATCAGCCTATAAAAAATTAAGTGACGCACTACATAATCGCGGAATGAAACTGATCCAGGATGCAGTGTATAACCATGTTGGCAGTTATCATTTTATTGTAACAGATGCACCCGCTAAAGACTGGTTACATCAATGGCCGTCATTTACCCAAACCAGTTATAAAGATCAACCCCTGTTCGATCCGTATGCATCTAAAACAGACGCTAAAAGAACGGCTGATGGTTGGTTTACCACGCAAATGCCCGACCTTAATCATGGCAATCCTTTTGTTGCCAATTTCCTGATACAACATGCACTATGGTCAGTAGAAGAATTTGGCGTGGATGGTTGGAGAATTGATACTTATATCTATAACGACCTTGCTTTTATGAATCGTTGTAATCAGGCGCTTACAGATGAATATCCACTCATGACACTGTTTGGAGAAAACTGGGTGCATGGTGTACTCAACCAGGCTTATTTTGTTGAGAACAAACTAAATGTTCCTTTCAAAAGTAACCTGCAGGGTTCCATCGATTTTCAAACGCTGTTTTATGGTATCCAGCCTGCCTTAAATCAACCTTTTGGCTGGAATGAGGGTGTTACGAAACTATATACCACTTTGAGTAATGATTTTGTATACAAAGACCCCGGCCGAAATGTAATCTTTCTCGATAATCATGATATGACCCGTTTTTTTTCAACGGTAAATGAAGATGTTGAAAAACATAAAATGGGTCTTGCCTGGTTACTAACCTGCCGCGGTATTCCACAATTATATTATGGAACAGAAATAGTCATGAAAGGAATCAGTAACCCCGATGGATGGGTTCGCCTTGACTTTCCGGGAGGATGGAAAGGGGATACTAAAAATGCTTTTACAGGTGAAGGACTAACCGCAACAGAAAAAGAAGTACAACAATACACCAGGTTGCTGGGTGTTTTCCGTAAAAATTCAACCGCTCTTCAAACCGGAAAACTAATGCAGTACCTTCCTGCTGATGGCTTATATGTTTATTTCAGGTATGATGCCACACAAACAGTCATGTGTGTGATGAATACGTCTGATAAAGAAAAATCAGTTCAGTTCTCTCAATTTGATGAACGTACCAAGGGATTTACAAAAGGAAAAGAAGTAACCAGCGGTCAAATTGTTGGAGATCAGTTTACCATTCCTGCCAAAAAAATGTGGGTGATAGCGCTGAATAGATAAGCGGCGATACCGATCCGGGGGTATTGGCCTATAAAGAAAATTTTGGAGGAAGTTTCAATTCGCCGGCTAATGGCCCGCAACTTACCAGTGCGCAAACTCCCTATACTTTTCAGCCAACTAATGGTATTGCTGCAGGTGAATATGGTATCAGGAAAGCCATTCAAAATGTATCTAATTGGGTGGATGAACGGGATCATAAAGGCACCTCACGTTTCACGATGATCAAAGCGCTACAATCCAGATTCTTTTTTCGCCTTCTTTTCCCCAGTCTTTCATGCCTTTTTTGAGTTCCGCAAACAATTGCTCCCTGGTTACTTTTTTACCTTTTTGAACCGGGTTTAACTGTGCAATGCTTGGATTCCTTTCTTTGAGCGAGCTTTGTTGCGCGGAGACTGAAGACAAAACAAAAAAGCCGCAAAA
>CAYHTC010000276.1:0-3407 GCA_964359445.1 uncultured Sediminibacterium sp.
CTTCCTGCTATTCTTGAGGAAATACTTCCCGTCTGCCGCATATCGTAAGTTATATTCCCAAGTGCCTCAATCTCAATTTGCTCTTCTTTTTTATACATAACAGTTACTGGTATGGAAGAAACAACAAATTCATTGGTGGGTTTTAATAATGCTTCCAGTTCTACTTCTGATGATCTCTCCCCCCCGGTTTCTTTTTTCACAAGGTTCATTCCGCACTTGGGGCACTTGCCCGCCTTATCGCTGAATACAGAATCCTGTGGCATTGGACAGGTGTACATTTGAAGGGCAACTTCGTTCTTATGGCCGTCATGTGTGTCTTTATTACGATTACATCCTGCAGCAGCAATCAGAAAAGTAACGGATAGTATGATGATCGGTTTTTTCATTTGGTTTCCATTATTCTTTCTAATGATACCTGCATCTTCAGAACCTGGTTCAATAATTCAGCATATTGCAACTGTGTCATATACAGGATTTCCCATGCATCGTACAACACAAATAATTCTTCTGTATTCTGTTCATAACCCAGTTGCATGGTTTTATAATTATTTTTTAAAGCCGGGATGATAGTATCATCATATAACTTCAACTGCTTTTTCTTCAATTCGATTTCATTACGCATACTGTAAGCCATTCCGCTGTATTCATTCACCATCATTTCTTTTTGTGATTGTAATGCATTGGCTTTCCATTTCAGGCTTTCAATATTCGCTTTATTCATTTTGGATGACCAGTTGGTGAGTGGCAATTTCAACATGCCCATTAAAGTATACTGCATGGGCAAACCACCAAATCCAAACATGTGCTCATAACGGACACCAAACTGGGGTTTCAGGCTTAATTTCTCTGTTTCCTGTTTCAGGTAAGTGAGATGAATGTCTTTATCAATGGCTTTAAGATCGCTTCGTTTGCTGTAAAAAAGCGTACTATCAAAAACAATAGCTGAATAATCATTCAGGTGATACGTTGTATCAATGGCAAAAGCTGAAAAAGCATCTCTGCCCATCAAAACATTAATACGGATACGTTTTTCATTGATCTCACTTTCATACATCAGTTGCATATTCTTTACATTGCCCAATGCGGCTTTGGTTTTGTAATAGCCACTGATCTTATCCAACCCATTCCGATACCGGATCTCTGCGTTTTTAATCATAAAGTCAAGCAGCATTTCATTCTGTGCCAGTATCGAAAGCTTCTTTTCAAGTATAATCCATTCATAATAGTACTGTTTGGCATCACTAATTAACTCATTGAGCGCCGCATACTTTTTTTCTTTTTCAACCGATGACATGGCCTCCATGTAAGCGGCATCCGCTACCTGCTTCTTTTTATTGGGTAACATTTGCTGTCCGCCAATCATGTATTGTCCCATACCATTTTCTCCCATGGCGCCTTTTTTCCAGAGGCCGGGATTATAGGGAACCATCCAGAAACCAGAACTAAACTCGGGCGGCATCCAGCTTTTAGCGCCTTTGGCCGCTTCATCAATGGAACGGATCTCATTATTGTACATTTTTGCTACCGGATGTGAAACGGTGATACTGTCGAGAATAGCATCAAGCTTCAATACCTGCGCCTTACTACTTATGGCAAGTGTAAGGGTACCTATGACCAGGATCAGTTTATTCTTTAACATCGATCAATTTAATTTTTCCGTTACGTTTTAATTCTCCTTCCTTTATCATTTCAAATATGACAGGCGTAATTAATAAAACATAAATAGTGGATGAGATCATTCCGCCTATTAACGGAATGGTTATGGGACGCATAATATCACTGCCTACACCTGTTGCCCATAAGATAGGGATCAGACCAAATAAACCAACGGATACGGTCATCAGCTTTGGGCGTAATCTTTTTGCGGCACCTTCAATTACAAATTCTCTGATAACAGCGGGTGTTATCTTTTCTTTAGCATTGCCATGTTTGGCAACCATATTTTCCATGGCTTCATTCAGATAAATGGTCATCAACATGGCTGTTTCTATAGCAACGCCAAACAAAGCTATAAAGCCAACTGCTACAGCAACTGATAAATTGACTCCATAGTAATACACCATGAATACCCCGCCCACCAATGCGAAAGGAACGGTAATCATAGTAACCATGGCCTCTTTAACCGACTTATACGTGAGGTATAGAACCATAAAAATAATGATGATGACAATTGGCATAATCATCATTAATGTTCGATTGGCCCTGATCTGGTTTTCCCATTGCCCGCTCCATTCCAGAAAATAACCTTTGGGTAATTTAACCAACATCTGGTTTAGTTTATTCTGGGCTTCCGTAACCGTACTGCCCAGATCTCTTTCTCTTACATTAAATAAAACGGTACCTCTCAATAAAGCATTTTCTGAGTTGATCATAGGGGGGCCATCGCTCAGTTTGATATCTGCTACCGCATCCAATGGAACAGGACCAAAGTTCATAGTAGGTACCTGGATGCGTTTTAATGCCGCGAAGTTGTTACGAAAATCCTGCCCATATCTGGCATTCACCGAGAAACGTTGCCGGCCTTCAATAGTAGTAGTAAGTTTCATACCTCCCAATGCGCTTTCCACCACTGTGTTCACATCATCCACACTCAGTCCATATCGGCCGATCTCTTCTCTCTTCACCACTATATCTATGTATTTACCTCCCGTAATGGGTTCTACATACAGATCTTTGATACCATCGATTCCTTCCAGTTGTTTTTTGATGATTTGCGCGAAAGCATAAATACTATCTAAATTTTGTCCGTACACTTTTAATCCCACATCCGTTCTGATACCGGTTGATAACATATTAATGCGGTTAATGATGGGCTGTGTCCAGCCATTGGTAACACCCGGTATCTGCATTTTGGCATTCAGCTCATTTATGATGGCGTCTTTGGTCATTCCTTTGCGCCATTCATTTTTGGGTTTCAATAAAATGATGGTTTCAATCATACTCACCGGTGAATTATCCGTGGCGGTATTGGCGCGGCCGGCTTTACCCAAAACATGAGACACTTCAGGTACTGTACCTATCAATTTATCCTGTACCTGTAACAGTCGTTTGGCTTCTGAATTGGAAACATCCGGTAAAGTAACCGGCATAAATAACAAAGACCCCTCATCCAGTGGCGGCATGAATTCTGAACCCAGGCTTGTCATCATTATTATACCGGCACAGAGCGCCAAAACATTGATACCGATTGTTGTTTTACGCCATCTCAGGCACCATGAAAGAATAGGTGTATAGATTCTCTCTAATATTCTTGTTATCGGGTTAGCAGATTCAGGTTTCAATCTTCCTTTCAGAAAAAAAGAAATCAAAACCGGCGCCAGTGTGATGGCAAGGAATGCATCTACCAGGAGGATGAATGTTTTTGTCCAGGCAAGCGGATGAAACAGTTTACCCTCCATCACGGTTAA
>CAYHTC010000277.1:0-3361 GCA_964359445.1 uncultured Sediminibacterium sp.
TGAAAGTGATTGATAAACACAATGGAAACATCAGCCAGGCGGCAAAAGAACTGGGTATAACAAGAACCGCATTATACAGGAGACTAAGTAAATATGACATTTAAAAAATTTCAGTGGAATATTCTTATCCGCGTTATATCATTATTTATAACGCTTACCGCCGCTGCCTGGCTACTGGTATCGGCCTGGTATATGTATGCGTTATTATTGCTGCCTGTGATCATTTACCAGGTAATTAATTTTTATCGTTTCCATAAACTGGCACAGATGGAAGTGGAACAGTTTGTGGAGTCTGTCCATTACAAGGATTTTTCACGCAATTTCAATGTTTCGAAAGCGCCACCTGACCTGAAACCATTACGAAAAGGATTTAATGAGATTAATTCCGCCTTCAAAGCGGTATCCAGGGAAAAAGAAACCCAATATCATTATTTACAGAAAGTGCTGGAACTGGTTGATACCGGTATCTTATCCTATGAAACAGAAAGCGGGGATGTGGTATGGATGAATGAATCACTCAAGAAAATGTTATTGGTGCCGTATTTAAAAACCATCCATTCGCTCTGTAAGCGCGATGAAGCATTATACCGGCAGGTAATTAGTTTACAACCGGGCAACAGCCATATTGCTACGGTACATCTTGAAAAAGACAGTTTTAAGATATTATTATCGGCCACTGCTTTTCATACCGATGGCAAAAAATTTCAACTGGTTGCTTTTCAGAATATTAATGAAGCGCTTGACGAAACAGAATCCAAAGCCTGGCAGAAACTGTTAAGTGTAATGACACATGAGATCATGAATTCTGTGGCCCCTATTTCTTCATTGGCTGATACGTTGAAAAACCGTTTACAGGAATCCGTTCAATACCTTGATAACAGTAACGGAGTTGTGGATGACCTGGAAGTAGGTATCACCACCATCAAAAGAAGAAGTGAGGGGTTGTTGAAATTCGCGGAAGTATATCGTAATCTGAATAAGATCACCAATCCCAACCTGAAACATATTTTTGTGCGCGATCTTTTTGAAAGTATGCATAACCTGATGGAGCCTACTTTAGATCAGAAAGGGATTGAGATGGAGATCATTTTGAAAGACCCCGCTTTGATGCTTGATGTGGATACCAGTTTGATGGAGCAGGTATTGATCAACCTGATTGTGAACGCCATTGATGCGGTAAAAGAGGTAGCCCACCCAAGAATCATCCTTTCAGCAACCGAATTGATCAACCATAAGGTTTTCTTAAAAGTTACAGACAATGGAGTGGGAATGAATGAGGAGTTAATCAATAATATCTTTGTACCCTTCTTCAGTACCAAGAAAAATGGAAGTGGAATTGGTTTGAGTTTTTGCAAACAGATCATGATGCTGCACAAAGGTACTATCAGTGTGCAGTCAATCCCGGAAAAAGGAACTGCTTTTGTGTTGCAGTTCTGAGTTACAAAACACAGCCATGATTGCTGATTGTGCATATCCATTTGGATTCTTTTTATCCAACAAAGTATATTCCCCATATACCATTACTTAATGGCCATTGCAGTTTTGCAATGACCATTATTTTTTTGGTGACCCCGCAGGGACTCGAACCCTGGACCCGCTGATTAAGAGTCAACTGCTCTACCAACTGAGCTACGGAGTCATTATCGTTTTATTTTCCGATGCTGAATCCTCCCAATTTAATATGCGATGTGATATCAACCATATCACTGTTAAATTCAAATTCAGCAACAAGTATTTCCATTTTGTTTTGGCGGACATACAACTGTTCCGTAACTGCAATAAACGCAACAGTCGCCCTGTTTGGGCCTTATTCTTGTCTTACAGTTTTCACATTCATAAAAAAACTGGCAGGCGTCTGTAGGCATTGTTTCTTCTTTTTGGTGTCCACAGTTGGGGCAAGTGATTATTGATTGAAGTATAATAGTTGTGTCCATTTTATTGGTTGATGATATTTGATGAAATTACTTTGTATCCAATACTGTTTACGATACCGGCAATGGGTGTGAAGTTCAGCCATCATATCATAAGTAAGGCTGTCAATATTGTTATTAGTCTTCCCCCTGTCCGCGGTTATCAATAACTATCAGTTTATATTTATCCTTGAAAAAAGGTATCTGCTCTCTTGCGGCAAAAACAGAGCCTCCATTACCATGAATTATTAACATTGGCTCACTTTTCCCATAAATCTCATAATACATATCAATACCATTAACTTTTGCATAGGCGCCTGCCTCCGGATTATTGCCATAAATAGGTTTAATATCTTGTGCAATAACAGTGAATGAAGAAAAAATTAACAATAGAAATTAAATAGTAAATTTTTATTTTTTAAATCAGCTATACGTCTTTCATCAATTCATATTTCTGTATTCATTTGGTGTCATTCCGGTTTTTTGTTTGAACAGTCGTGTAAAATGTTGAGGATACTTAAACCCTAATTCATACGCTACTTCGCTTATAGATTTATCAAAATTAAAAATCCACTCTTTGGCAACATTAATTACTTTGGCTTGTATGTATTCCTGTGCTGATTGTCCTGTTTCTTTTTTTATCAAATCGCCAAAATAACCGGCTGATAAATTCAATTCCTTTGCACAGTCGGCTACAGATGGCAAGCCTATAGTTTGGGGTTTGTCAGTTTGAAAATAATTATTCAATAAAGTTTCAAATCTCTCCAAAATTCCCTGATGTACTTTATCACGGGTAATAAATTGTCGGTCGTAAAAACGAATACAGTAGTTCAATAATAATTCAATGTTATCTATAAGCAGCTTTTTGCTGTGTTTGTCAATAGCATGGTCCAATTCATATTCAATCTTTGAAAAACAGTCTAATACAATACGCTTTTCTCTTTCTGAAAGATGAAGTGCTTCATTGGATTGATAGTTGAAAAAACTATACTCCTGAATATGTTTGCCCAGTGGCGTTCCATGAATTAAATCGGCATGAAACACAAGTGCATGACCCTTCGGCTGATAAGCCTCCCCCGGATTATCAACACTAATCACTTGACCCGGTGCAATAAACACCAGTGTGCCTTCTTGATAATCATAAGTATGCCGTCCATAGCGTAAGTCACCACATTTAACTTCTTTTAAAAAGACTGTGTAAAAACCAAAATACATATTTGAAGCTTTTCTTGGGTTTGCCTTCGACATATCAATTACACTAACAAGCGGATGCAATGTCTCTTTGTTATTAAAAACATTGTAATCGTTTACCGTTTCAAATCGCCGTATATTATCCATTGAAATAATTTTATAAACTAAAATTACCGCCTTATTTCCAGTTTACACAAGGGCAATGCCGGAATCAGCAATATTGGTAAGAGAATCAGCAATCTGTATACCATCTAAAATGG
>CAYHTC010000278.1:0-3354 GCA_964359445.1 uncultured Sediminibacterium sp.
AGAATCTGTAGTAATTTATACTGTAGGTATTCCCTCAAAATAAACCGCTTGAACCCACGAAGGTTTTCAGAATAATTCTTTTCTATTTCAGATAGTGTCAGCATGATTATTGATTTTGTTCAAAAGGTTAAGTCGCTTATTCAATGTTTTACTTTCAAAACATGCAGCATAAGAAATTAACCTGTCCTTGTTAATGATTTCATTAAAGGTGGTCAGATTTAGCCTCAGCCCTTCAATATCTTCTGTAGTATTTAATTGGTGATTAAGATATAAATAATCCAGGATCGCCTTTTCCGGTGAAGCTATTAACAACGGTATTGTTTGACTGTTGTCAACTTCATATCCAAAAAAAAGAGGTGCTTTAATACTTCTGTAATTAAATGTGCCGGCAATTGTTTCGTAGGCTATCGTTTTTCTCGTTGTGATATTCTGGACAGAATACACAGCTTCCGGTATAAGCCCATAGTGTGAAAGAGCGGATTCGAGCGAAACATAAGATGGACGATGCAGGCAGTTGCTGATTCGATACCGGAGCCGGTCGTTCATAGGAATATCAGCAAACAGATACCACTTATTGATCAGCTTATGGATATATCCTTTCCGCTGCCATTCTACCAAGCGTCTTGTATCAAACTTGGGAAACAGCTTTTCAATATCTCTGGTTGAGAATACTTCAAAGCTGTACATGCCACCTCTAAAGTCTAAGTATGTCATTTTGTTTCCTATTATTGTTAATATTAACAAATATAAGAAATATAAGTAAATATATGTTCAAAATTGCGAATTTTTCAGTTGTTGCATTTTTTGCAACAGTTGCCCATTTGAACGACCGGGTTTTCCTCGGTAGTTCTATTTCTCATTAAGAGTCCGGTCTACAAGTTGCTTAAAGGGCGTTCTCAATGCTTTGAGCAACCACTGAATCGCCGATCTCATCCAGATATGTCATAGTCTGTAATTGTGTTTCATGACCCATAGCTTCCTGTATAATATTAAGGTCAACGTTTTTCTGCCTAAGATTGGTTGCAAAAGAATGCCTGGCTACATAGGAGGTAAGATCTTTTTCCAGTTTAATGTCTTTTGCCATTGCTTTTAAATCTTCATTTAAGTCCTTAAGTCCGCTGTCAATCCTCGCATCAATCTTTTTTGGGGTATCATGAATCTTCATTAAAAGAGGGAAAACATAACCCGCATCGCTTTGTAGCTCGTATGCTTTAAACCATTCAATGATCGCAAGCGCTTTGGAATGGAGTTGATATTAATATTTTCGTTTGTTCTTAGAACGTGTATAGCTAATTTCATTGCCCTTGATATTTATTTTATGTTTTAACTGCGCGAGGTCGATAAAATTTATACCCCTGGCATAATAACTGAATAGAAACATTTGCTGCGACCTATACATTCTCGTGTCTTTTTCATACTCGAGTTTAGCAATTGCCTGAATAACATCCGCAGCAATGCTTATGATATTAATTTATCAAAAATTGATAATAATCTGCCCGATCAGCCGCCGGAAGTAAAATATTGCTTTAGATTTAAGGAACGAAAATTACCCTAACCCCCTTGCTATGCCAGACTCGCTGAATGTTAACACCAATGGTGTATCTAAAAACGCTTATGATGCTATCGTAGTAGGCTCTGGTATCAGCGGTGGCTGGTCGGCCAAAGAACTTTGTGAAAAGGGTTTGAAAACCCTCCTGATTGAAAGAGGTAAGGATGTGGTGCATCTGAAAGATTATCCTACGGCTACTAAAAACCCATGGGACTTTCCGCACCGTGGTATCATTCCACCACCCATTGCTAAAGAGAGTCCTGTGCTAAGCAGGTGCTATGCATATTCCGAGGCAACCGATCATTTTTTTGTGAAGGATAAAGAACATCCTTATGTACAAGAGAAACCGTACGACTGGATTCGGGGTTACCAGGTGGGTGGTAAATCATTGTTATGGGCCCGTCAAACACAACGCTGGAGTAAATATGATTTTGAAGGACCGGGTAGAGATGGCTTTGCCGTGGACTGGCCCATTCGCTATGATGACCTGGCCCCATGGTATACACATGTAGAAAAATTTGCCGGTATTAGTGGTAATAAAGATGGCGTGGAAACATTGCCCGATGGGGATTTTTTGCCCGCATGGGAAATGAATTGTGTGGAGAAGGAAATGCAGCAAAAGATCATGGCTAATTACAAAGACAGGCATGTGGTTCAGGGCCGTTGTGCACACCTTACACAGCCGCGCGATATACATATTCAACAGGGCCGTACCCAATGCCAGGCAAGAAGTTTATGCGAACGAGGATGTCCTTTTGGCGGATATTTCAGTTCCAATTCATCCACCATCCCCTGGGCACAAAAAACGGGTAATCTTACCCTGCAAACCAATTCGGTGGTGCATTCCATTATTTATGATGAAGCAAAACAGAAAGCCATTGGGGTTCGTGTGATAGATGCACTTACACATAAAGCCACTGAGTATTTTGCGAAAATTATTTTTGTCAATGCAGCCTGTTTAAATACCAATTTAATTTTACTCAATTCAACCTCACACCGTTTTCCGGATGGGTTGGGTAATGATAATGGTTTGTTAGGTAAATATGTTGCTTTTCATAATTACCGTGGCAGTCTTAGCGCCTCTTATGATGGCCCCCTGGATAAATATTATTATGGCCGGAGACCTACGCAGGCAATGATGCCTAATTTCAGAAACGTGTATAAACAGGAAATGGATTTTCTGCGTGGCTATATGGTATTTTTTGGCGCCGGCCGCGGCAGGGCAGGCGCAGAAGGTATTGGCGGGGATTTTAAAGATGCCATTACAGAAGCTGGTGGGTGGCATGTTTCGATGATGATGCAGGGCGAAACCATTCCAAAAGAATCTAACCATGTTCGGTTGAGTAAAGACCTGAAAGATGCATGGGGTATTCCGCAACTCATCACATCAATAGGATATGATGATAATGATGAAAAATCAATGAAAGATTTTTTAGCCCAGGGAACAGAAATGTTAGAGAAAGCAGGGTGCACTAATATTAACGCTCGCGACAGCAAACAGGCACCCGGACTGGATATACATGAAATGGGAGGTGTACGTATGGGTAAGGATCCGAAAACATCCATGCTGAATGGATGGAACCAGTTGCATCACTGTAAGAATGTATTTGTAACGGATGGCGCCTGTATGACATCAACCAGTACACAAAATCCATCGCTTACTTTTATGGCGCTTACTGCAAGGGCGGCGAATTATGCAGTGGGGGAGATGAAGGCGGGGAGGTTGTGATAATTAATAATTAAAAATTAATAATTAGAAAAATATATTCATCAAACAAAATATCTGCTATGCCAAACGATTTCAC
>CAYHTC010000279.1:0-3353 GCA_964359445.1 uncultured Sediminibacterium sp.
TGCCGATGCATCAGTGCAATCACTGGCAGATCAATATGCGGAGGTCTATCATTGGAAAGAACAATGGGCTAACGATAGTAAAGTAGGTAAGCAAATTAATTTTCCGGGCAACCAACCCGTGTTAACCAGGTTACAGGATAGTCTCTTACAAAAAATGGTAACCAGCATTTCGGACGATCAATTGTCTATTGCCAAGCCCGATAAAAAATTAGGATTCTTTGAGCTGCAGGTTACTACGAGGGATGAAAAATTTAGTCAGCTTTTCTGTGAGCGGTTATTACAAATCACTACCGACTTTTATGTAGATACTAAAACAAGGAGGCTGCGCAATAATGTGGCGCGATTGGAGAGAAGGGCGGATAGTCTTGAAATGATATTAGATAAGAAAACTTTTTCAAATGCCGATGTCAACCGTTCCTTATTAGATCTGAACCCCTCTTATTCAACACCCATGGTTGACGCGGAAATCAGTTCGAGAAATAAATTTATTCAGAGTACGGTCTATGCGGAGATCGTAAAGAATTTAGAAGTCAGCAAAACCGCTTTACTGCAGGAGACGCCCACTGTTCAAATTGTAGATTATCCGGAGATGCCGTTGAAGAAGAATAAAACCGGTTTTCTATTGGCCATTGCAGCGGGTTTATTCGGGGGAGTAGTTGGGGGTTCTGTTATTTTATTGTTGGGGAGAAAAAAACATTAAAACCGGTAAGCCAAAGAAACCCTACCCTGAAAATTTAACACATCATAGCCGTTCTTATAATAGGGAAGCCCTTCAAAAATTACCCACTGATAGTACAGCGACCGCATAGACACTAAACCGGCAGAGAAGAGAAATTGTTTCTGTTGCCAGTTAGCATGAAAGGTAGTAGCCAGGTCTGTCCAGTGCCGCGTAAAATCGTGAACCGGCGGGAAGGCATTATACATAAAATCCTTATTCCTTCCAATCCTTTCAAATGTAATCCCGAATTTAGAAAATCCGCTCACCCAGCTAATATCCACTAACTGGCTGTTACTCCCCAATCCAATCCCCGCCCCCATTACCTGCCCCTGGTTAGTAAAGCCCTGCCGCACAAAAGGATGCGTGTACCAGCTAACCGCCTGCTGAATGAGTTCGGCAGTGGGCAATTGCATCTGCGTAAGTTCACCGGCCACTTCTATAAAACGGTTTTGTTTTTTGGTGGCAAACAGTTTTCTAAATCCCGCGATATAGGCTCTCGGATAATCATTATCAGCTATGATGTTTAATAGTGTTGCCGGTTTATCGCTGCGCCCGAATTCAAAATACAGTTCCGCCCTTTCTTCGGGCATTACATAACGGGTAAACAAAGAACCCAGGGAAGCTTTCTGATTATTTTTTTCTGTAGCAGATGTAAGGATGCCTTCCAATGGAAGTATATCCGCGATACCGGAGATGTCAGATTGGTATAGATAAGATGCTTTGGTAAAGCCGATGAACAGGCCCTTTACCCATTTAGGTTGCCAGTTTAGCATCATACCGGTAATATAGCGCAACTCTTCCCGTTTGGGTTGATAGATACGCTCCCCGTTAAACACCCGGTAAATATAAGGCGGCAAAATGCCCGAGGAGCTAAGGCTACCCGCGATCAACTGCCCTTCAAAAGAACCGGCCGAAGTTTGAACAGGTTTGAGGGTGTTAAAAGTTATATGCGCGAACCCGGGGGCATTATTACTCATCACCAGCGCATTAAACCTGCCCGGCCCCCACCAAATATTTTCGGTGGAGAGTCCTGCAGAATAGTCACCCAACCGATACCGGATACCCGATTGCCCGGGAAAAAATTTTTGATACTTATTAGTACCAAACTGTTCGGGCAGATCAATTTTATTTAGTTGCTGATACAGTTTATACCAGTAATTATCATACTGTTCAGCCGGAAAAGTTTCGAATGCCTTATTCTGTGCATATACCCATTCCGGTTTTAACTGAATGGACAATCTCCCTGCTTCCAAACGTATCCCTCCCGAGAGCATGGCCTGGTACCCCGCCGCCGGTATCATGGCCCCATCGTTCCAGCTATAGGGATGGTGGGTACTATATTGCCGGGTAGTTGAAAAAGGGAGAGATGAAATTTTTATGGATGACTTTTTTAAAAACTTTGATAGAATCCTCCCTTTATGTATTCCCCAACCCGGCAACAAAGAATCCATCCCCAAATACCCGCCAGCAAAGGATTCCATTACTAATCCCTGCTTCAAATCAACCCTCCCCACCAACTGCTCCCTGCGAATAAAATCCTGCACCCCATCCGCTAAAAACGAAGAAGTCTGAGCATACCCCTCTACACTCATCAATCCAACAAAAAAAAGTAACCATCCAATTCTAAAAAACATCTGTAATTATTTATTCAACAAACTGCCCATTAAAAAACAAACTGCATATTCACTTTGCTATGAATAGTAAACCTGCCGGCACCTTGCTCCCAGGCATAATTGGCACTATTAATGAACTGAAATATGCCTGAAAAAATAAACTGCCGGTATTTCCACTGAGGAAGTATCCCGATACTGATATCCGTCCATTTAGCGGCATGGTATTGAGGATCCCTTTCAACCCTTTCGAATAATACCCCTAATTGCTTCAAACCCTTTACCCATGTGGTTTGCAGCGACTGCACATTGGCCCCCAGCCCGGCGCCGGCGCCCAATATTTGGTTCTCATTCGTGTAGCCCTCACCAATTTGTCCGTGTACATACCAATTACCCGCATTGCGCAATAAATAATCCGGCGATTGCGTAAGCCGGATCATTTCAAATCCAAAGTTCAGGTATGCATCATTTTTAAGAGGTACTATTTTTTTAAACCCAACTATATGAGCCGCAGCGTGTGTTGGCGCCCCCAGGTAAGCCCTTAATTCCTGCGAGTAATCATTCTTCCCGAACTCCACATAAAATTCAGCATGGGCTTTGGGCAATACCCATCTCAGAAAAACAGAAGCCAGTTGATCGGTAGTTAGTGTATCATCACCCTGTGCATTATTTTTATCAACTGCCTTGCCCAGTACAGGTAAATACTTACCCATAAAAGAACCGGAAGAATTGTTAATAGATTCCTGGTAAGTTTGAATGCCCCGGGTGATACCTATAAATAACCCCGGCGCCCATTTAGGTTGATAGGTGATGGCATACGCATTCAGGTAGCGGTTTTTATTATTTAAAAGGGTATTGGTCAGGTTTTGATTCTCATAATTTCTATCACTATTCGAGGTAAGTTTCGCACCGATCAATTGAAATTCAAAACTACCAATAGGCGTATGCAATGGTTTTCGTGTAGCGAGGAATAAGTGAGAGAATCCCGGCGCATTATTACTCATCAGCAAAGAACTCCTTTGCCC
>CAYHTC010000280.1:0-3329 GCA_964359445.1 uncultured Sediminibacterium sp.
CCAGAACAATATTATTGCCGGGCCTGTTACCAATGCCATTTCTTATGCAGCCAGCGCAACAGCTCCTACAGGCGCCACCAAAGCAACTATAATTGATTGGGTAAATACAACCGCGTTTGGTAATGTATTGCTTTCTGCCAATGGAGAAGCAGGTTTAATTGCTCCATTTAATTATACTGCTCCTGATTTTAGTCCTTCTTCTGCAACTGCAGCAGTGGCTACCGGGGCAGCATTTAAGAGCGCTAAATTAACTACTGCAACCAATGGTGTATCAGATTTTAAAGTAGTAACCTACAAAGGCGCCTGTGCCGTGGGTGATACCTGGTGGAAAACATGGACCTCTTATAAATAATGCTGTTTAGCATCCAATACAAAAGCCGCCTGCAAGTATGCAAGGCGGCTTTTTTGTACTATTTTTATTTACCCGTTTAATTGATTTGATATGAGGAACTCCCTTGCAGTAATTGTTTTAATAAGCATTTCATTATTTGCCTGCCAATCTCCGCAGCCCGAAAATACTGCCGGTACAACCAGACAAACAGATACCGTAAATGCCGGTGAATCTATCCGCACTAACCTTTCTTTCCTGAATGATTTTAATGCGCTGGAAGAGATTTTTACCAACGATAACTGGTTAATTGCCGATAAGAAAGACAGCAGTTATTTTTATTTCAGCCGGCTCGGAAAATTTACCGCGAATACCTATGAATATAAAATAGTAAAAGGAGATTCCGCACAGGTAACCCATGGGCTAATCCAAACAGAAGGCGATAAGATAAGCCTGCCATTCAATGGCCGTAAACTTTACATACAATCCGCCACCAAAGCGAGGCTGGTATGCACTGTTGCCGGCGCTGATTCACTAACCTACACATTTTTACGCCTGAACGATACCCGGATCAGTCTCACCTATCCTGGTAACAGGAAAACAGTATTAAAGAAAATGCTGCCCCTCAGTCTCTTCCTGATCCGAAGCAGGTATGATTATACGAATGGAACCAGGTACGCTTTTGATACCTCGCAATTCCTGAAACGCTGAACGAAGTTTCACTTTTCACTTTCGACTTTTCACTCCCGGCATCCAATCACCAATTATTCATCTGCTCCGGCACAATCCGCTCCGGTTGTTCAACAGGATGCTCTTTCCATTGGGGATCGTAGCTGACAAACCAGCTCAGCCATAATACCCTCGACATGCGCATGAGTACGGGTTGAAGAATAAACAGGAGGGTAAAGGAGCAGCCCATCCAGTAAAAGATACGGTTATCATCTATAGAAAATGTAACGCCGATCAGTATTTTCCAGGCAACAAAACTGGCTGTCAGTAAGGCAATGCTCAGGGCATAGCTTACATAGCCCGTGCCATAATAAAAACCAACTTCAATTTCGGTGGGCTGACCACAAACGGGGCAGTTTTCATGCATTTGGGCGCTGTTCTTCCGGTAAGCGCCGTGTGTAAGAAAAACCTTGCCCTCCCTGCACCTGGGGCAACGGCTGGTTAAAATACCTGATAAATAAAATCGTTTCTTTTTAGCATCCCCGGTCATGGTATCACTATTAGTAGGGCCGCAAGGTAACCAATCATTCCAATATTTTTTCCATCTGCATACTTCTCGATCCTTTGATGAGGAAATGTGTTTGTGTAAAAGCCTGTTGCTGAAACCAGCGCTTTGCTTCTGTTGCATTGGAAAAGAAAGTAAATCCATGATCGGTCTTCGCAAAATCGCCGCCCACCAGTACTACGGTATGCCAGGGATATTGTTTGATAAGGCGGATAAGGTTTTTATGCTCTTCTATACTTTCGGCGCCCAGTTCCATCATGCCGCCCAGCATCAGTATTTTTTTAGTCGCGGATAGTTTCGCAAAATTGTCAATGGCCGCTTTCATACTGGCAGGGTTGGCATTGTAGGCATCAAGGATAAACGTATTTGATCCGCGTTGTATCAATTGCGAACGGCTATTAGAGGGTGCATAGTTTTCAATGGCCGCTTTTATTTTTTCTTCCGGAACCGAAAAATATTTTCCTATCACCACCGCGCATAAAACATTGGGCAGGTTATAATCGCCCACTAATTGGGTTTGTATGGAATGGATAGTTGGTAACCCGGCGCTGATCCCCACCTTCAGAAAAGGTTCATTAGCAATAATGTTTCCCTGCACCAAACCATCTGTTGTGCCATACTTCACTATTTGTTTAACAGCGGCGCTCATGGTTAGCAGGTAATCATAATCGGCATAGATAAAGGCGGTGCCATCATTACCACTTAAATAATCATACAGTTCCACTTTCCCTTTTCTTACAACTTAAATGCTGCCAAAGCCCTCCAGGTGTGCCTTTCCGCAATTGGTAATCAAGCCATGCGTGGGTAATGTATAGCGGCAATAGCCTTCAATTTCTTTCCGGTGATTAGCCCCCATCTCTATTACCGCCATCTCCGCATCAGGTTTAACGCTAAGGATAGTTAAAGGCACACCAATATGGTTATTCAGGTTGCCCTGTGTAGTGTAGGTTCTGTAATGAGAAGAAAGAACGGCGCAGATCAGTTCCTTACTGGTTGTTTTTCCATTGCTGCCCGTAATGGCTATAAAAGGAATCCTGAATTGTTGCCGGTGGTATCCGGCCAGCGCCTGTAAAGTAGCTAATACATCATCTACCGGTATCAATCGCTTATCATCCGGATCTATCGCCTCATCAATCACCGCATACGCCGCCCCTGCCTCCAATGCCTGTAATGCAAATGTATTCGCATTAAAATTTGGTCCCTTCAATGCAAAAAAAATATCTCCGGACTTCAATTTCCTTGTATCTGTTTGCACAGAAGGATATTGTAAGTACAATTGATAAAGCTGCGGGATGGTCATCGGGGAAAATTAATAATTATTAATTATTAAGGCAATTATACCAATTTACACGCAACTAAAAAATTAGTTGGTTTTAGGAAATAAAGAACGCTTAATCTTATTTTTTACAGAATTGCTGTTTTTTAGACAATCCATTAGAGCGGCAAACTCGTCATCTTTCAATTTACCTTCAATTCGATAATCTGCATTAGGCGTTGTATAAACTGATTTCAATATCGATACTTCATAGTTTTCAATATCGTTACCGTATATATAAGTTGGCATATAAAAAGAGAACCCATTATCGCATATACATGTATTAGCAGAAAATACATAGCAATTGAACTTTCGTTCATTGTGGTTATTGCAACCGTGAGATTTCGTATTTAATGAAGGAGCATTATTTGTGCGTGTTGGCAAAGTTGCAATAATTGTTTTATCCTCAACATTCCCTAAAATGATAAAATATTTAGGTTTGGATACACTTT
>CAYHTC010000281.1:0-3317 GCA_964359445.1 uncultured Sediminibacterium sp.
ACAACTTGATACCCGCCACCAGTGAAGTGCCCAGCCCTCTTTTTGCTTTGGGTAACAGTTCACTTACCAATGTAATACCCGCACCTAATTCCCCGGCAAGACCAATGCCTGCCACAAAACGCATCCATGCATATTGATCAACTGTTTGAACATAGCCTGTAATAAAATTGGCAACCGAATACAGGGCGATCGAACCAAACAACACACTTAATCTTCCTTTCTTATCACCCACGGTTCCCCATATAACACCACCAATTAATAAACCCACCATCTGCCAGTTAATGATCTTTGTGCTGGCAGCCAATACCTGCACTTTATCAGTAAGCACAACACCAATACCCTGCAGGCTCGGTTCACGTACAATGGTAAATAAGAGGAGATCGTAGATATCTACAAAATAGCCAAGGGCGGCAACAATGACCGGCAAGGAAAGGATGGCAAACTTTTTCTCAGTCATCAATATTATTTTTAAACAAATAAAAAATCCAACACTTTGTGTACTTAACTTTCTTTACCGGAATGGGTAGTATCTGTATGCTTATTAAAAATAAGTTTAATGAAAATGGGCGCCGTAGTAACCAGTACAATACCCAGTACAATTATTTCCAAATGATCTTTCAGGTCAAACTGGAATTCGGCCAATATCCATTTTTGCAAAAAATGGCCACCAAACAACATGCTGAAAACCCAGGCTACACATCCGATAACATTGAAGAGTCCGAATCTTTTTCTATCCATCTGTACAATGCCCGCAACAATAGGTGCGAAAGTTCTGATGATGGGTATGAACCTGGCAATTACAATGGCCCCCCCTCCATGTTTTTCATAAAAATCATGCGCCTGAAGTAAATATTTTCGTTTGAAGAGAATATTTTCTTTCCAGTCATACATGGCCGGACCCACTTTTCTGCCGAACCAATACCCTACTGTATTTCCGGCAATACCGGCAATGGATATCAGCACCAACAGCACCAACAGGTCAATATATTCATTACCCGTTGGAAATATCTCATTAGCAATATTATGACTGTAGATACCTGCTACAAATAACAAACTATCGCCTGGTAAAAAGAAGCCGACAAATAAACCGGTTTCGGCAAATACAACAAAGAGAATAAGCCATAAACCACAATGTTCAATATAGAACTGTGGTTGTAATAATTGTGTCCAGTGAAAATCCATTAAAACCTGAGCTAACATATACGCTGCTTTCTGTACTTAAATAATTGTTTCTCCCTGCAATTCCCCCTCCCATTTACTTACTACACTGGTTGCCAGAGCGTTCCCCAGCACATTGGTTCCTGTTCTGAACATATCACAGAAATGATCGATCGGTAAAATCAATGCAACTCCTTCCGGTGGTATTTTAAACATGGCACAAGTAGCCAGTACAATAATTAATGATGCCCTGGGTACACCGGCAATTCCTTTACTGGTAAGCATTAGTACCAATAACATGGTGAACTGTTCCCCTAACGACATGTGAATACCATAAGCCTGGGCAATTGCGAGACTGGCAAATGTCATATACATCATACTTCCATCCAGGTTAAAGGAATAACCCAATGGTAGAATAAAAGAAACAATTTTATTTTTACATCCGAATCTTTCAAGTTCTTCCGTAAGTTTAGGAAATACTGCCTCGCTGCTGGTTGTACTGAAAGCTACCAACAAAGGATTGGCAATATGTTTAAATAAGCTTTTCATTCTCTTACCAAGAACAATATACCCCACAGTGAAGAGCAATAACCAAAGAATGGCAATACCCAATACAAAATATCCGAAGTAAATAAAATAGAAACTGAAAATACTGAGCCCCTTTTCTGCAACCACAGCGGCCAATGTACCAAAAACGCCAAGAGGGGCAAAGTTCATTATATAGCCAACAATTTTCAAAATGATATGTGCAAAAACATCAAGCGCCTTAATAACCGGTTTAGCATACTCTCCCAGGTTGGCAGCAGCTACTCCAAAAAATATGGAGAATACTACAATTTGTAAAATTTCATTAGTGGCCAGTGCATCAAAAGCGCTGGAAGGAACAACATGCTCAACAAATTTTTGAAGCGAGAATTCAGACGTTTTTCCCATCAGATCTTTCAATCCGGCATTATCAGCCAGAGAAAGATCAATATATGAACCGGGTTTAAAAAAATTCACCAATACCAATCCAATTAATAGACTTATCAATGATGCGGTAATGAACCAAAGCATGGCTTTTCCACCAATCCTACCTACCGTTTTTAAATCCCCCAGTTTGGCAATGCCAACAACCAGCGTGGTAAATACAAGTGGCGCAATGATGGTTTTTACCAACCGAATAAAGATGGTTCCCAATAATTTAATGTTCTTAGCAAAAGCCCCAAGGGTTTCTGCAGAAGCGGTTTCATGTACTATATACCCTGCCACAATTCCTAAAACCATGGCAATTAAAATCGAAATCGTTAACTTATTTTTCATCCGGGCAGCATTTGAAACGGCAATATAATCGTAAAAATCGGGAAAGCAGCAACCGGGGTTTGTATAAAATTTTGATGTAAGAAACAGATTTAATGCCTATTTTGCCCCAACATTTTTCAAAGAACCTAATTAATTAAATTATGAGTTTATTCAGAAAAAAGTCATTAGACGGTCTGATGCTGCAAGCCGCTGATTCCGAAAAAGGATTGAAGCGAACACTTGGTGCCGGAAGTCTGATTGCACTTGGTATTGGCGCCATTATTGGCGCCGGTTTATTTGTAAGAACCGCTGCCGCTGCCGGTGAACATGCCGGCCCGGCCGTTACCCTATCTTTTATTGTAGCCGCTATTGGTTGTGCTTTTGCAGGATTATGTTATGCGGAATTCGCATCAATGATACCGATTGCGGGTAGTGCCTACACCTACGCTTATGCTACCATGGGTGAGTTAATAGCCTGGATAATCGGATGGGCATTGATTCTGGAATATGCATTGGGTGCGGCAACCGTGTCTATTGCCTGGAGTGAGTTTTTGAATAAGCTGCTCATGCAATATAATCTGGGCGCCATACCCTATGAATGGAGCCATTCACCCTTTGAAAAAGCGCTGGATGCCGCCAGTGTGATGCACCAGGGCATCATGAATGTGCCCGCCCTGTTTATCTTGCTTTTATTGTCATTACTCCTGATCAAAGGCACACAGGAATCCGCTATTGTGAACTCTATCATTGTTATTATTAAAGTAACGATCGTTGTTGTGTTTATTGTGGTTGGATGGAAGTATATCAACCCTGCCAATCACAGCCCATACCTTATTCCAGCCGATGCGCCGCCCGCTTTGAAACCGGATGGATCATTG
>CAYHTC010000282.1:0-3311 GCA_964359445.1 uncultured Sediminibacterium sp.
TGAGCTGGGACATAATATTATGGATCACCACCTGGGTGTGGGTGCGGGTGGAAGAGTGGAAGGATATGAAGACAAATATTATTTCGGTCGCCGCGCCAATGGTATTTACATTCCACGTTATCAAAATCTGTTTGGCGACAAGCGTGATTACCTGCGTGGCTTTGGTTACCAGGGCGGCGCCAGCAGGCAGGGATGGAGCCGTGATATTGCCGAATTGAGTATTGGCGGAGAATTTAAAGATGCACTTACAGAACCCGGTAGCTGGATGATGGGTATGGGCGGATTTGGTGAAATATTACCTGACCACAGCAATAAAATCTCTCTCGATAAAACGAAAAAAGATAAATGGGGATTGAATGTATTGGCTTTTGACGCGGAACTGAAAGAGAATGAACTGAAGATGCGTAAAGACATGCAGGCCGATGCCATTGAAATGCTAACCAATGCCGGTGTGAAAGATGTAAAAGGACATGATGCTAATGCTATACAGGGTCGTGGTATACACGAGATGGGCTCGGCACGTATGGGTGCGGATCCAAAAACATCAGTGGTAAATAAATTCAACCAGGTATGGGATGCACCAAATGTATTTGTAACCGATGGCTCTTTTATGACATCGGCTGCCTGCGTTAACCCATCTCTTACCTACATGGCTTTTACTGCAAGGGCAGTAGATCATGCAGTGTCGGAGTTGAAGAAGCAGAATTTATAGCAGGAAGGTTTATCGTGAGACGTGAGAAAAAAAGTAATCTCACGACTGATAATTCACGACTCACGAATAGTAAATAATTAATGTAAACAATCAAAAAATCAATCTCATGAATAGAAGAGAAGCCTTATCCAGTGTAGCCTTGCTCCTGGGTGGAACTATTTTGGGCGCCGAAGCCTTTTTAACGGGCTGTAAAACAAAGTCGGAGGCCGGTCTTGTTTTTTCGCCCGGCGATATTTCCTTTATGGATGAAGTAGCAGAAACCATTTTGCCAACTACTACCGGTTCCCCCGGCGCCAAAGCGGCTAAAGTAGGCGATTTCATGTCTGTGATTGTTCGTGATTGTTACGAAGAGAAGGACCAGAAAATCTTTTTCGATGGCATTAAAAAACTGGATGAAGCCAGCAAGGCCAAAAACAGTAAAAACTTCCTTGACAGCAATGAGAAAGAGCGCCACGATCTGCTGGTTGCCCTTGATACAGAGCAGAAGGAATATCAAAAAAACAAAAAAGCAGATCAACCCAATCATTATTTTCGTATGATGAAAGAGTTAACCTTATGGGGTTATTTCTCATCAGAAGTGGGCGCTACCAAAGCATTACGCTATGTAGCCGTACCGGGTAAGTATGAAGGTTGTATCGATTATAAGAAAGGTGATAAGGCATGGGCGACTTAATAGCAGTCATTATCTATTTTCAGAATTTCACTTAAAATAACATACTATGTCAACCAACAGAAGAGATTTTTTACGCACCGGTGCTTTTGCTGCATTGGGGCTAAGTATTCCGTTTGCCGGAAAGTCTTCCTTACTGGAAGAATTTACAAAATTTAAAAGGATTCCTGAATTTGGAATTCAGTTATGGACGATAAAAGAAGCTTTGGGGGCCAATTCGAAAGATACCCTCCAAAAAATTTCATCGTATGGCTATAAACTGATCGAAAGCTTTGAAGGGAAAAGCGGAATGTTCTGGGGATGGAAAAATACCGAGTTCAAAAAATACATGGACGATCTGGATATGCGTATCATTTCTTCTCACTGTAATTATCTGGTAGATTTTGAGCGCAAAGCCGCAGAAGCCGCGGAGATCGGAATGAAGTATTTGATCTGTCCGTATAAAGGCCCCCAGAAATCTATTGATGATTTTAAACGCTTTGCTGATGAGTTTAATAAATCGGGGGATATCTGTAAAAAGAACGGAATCCGTTTTGCCTATCATAACCATGATTACTCTTTCAAACCCATGAACGGGCAGGTACCACAGGAAGTAATGATGGCTGGCACTGATAAAGACCTGGTAGATTTCGAAATGGATATTTACTGGGTGGTAGCTGCGGGCGAAGATCCCAAAGCATGGTTTGCCAAACACCCTGGCCGTTTCCGTTTATGCCATGTAAAAGACCTGGGCAAAACTGCCACTGGGCATGAATCTGTACAAGTAGGCAAGGGCACGATTGATTTTGCATCCATCCTTAAAGTAGGTGCAGCCAATGGCCTCAAACATCATATCATTGAACAGGAAGCGTTTACGGGCACCAATCCGTTGGAGAGTGCGGAAGCAGATGCGAAGTATATGAAAGCGTTTAATTATTAAAGCAGTATACCCACCCTCTTCAATATTAAAACGGCGATTCATAAATATGAATCGCCGTTTTATTTAATCAGGTTTACCCACCCTGCCTTATACCCCCAAACTCCATCCCTCTCTATACGTTCTCTTCACAAACTGATTGGCATCATCAAAATTGGTGATCTTCATATTCGGGCCATCCCATAACAACTTGACGTTGCGGCCGGGATAACTGGTATTTCCTTTTTCGGTTTTTTTGGCAATATTATAACTGCGGATAGCCAGGTTGCCCATCAATACACTTTCTGTTAACGGACCGGCAATATCAAAATTAGAGCTGAGGTTTTTTGCTTTCTCAGATCCGTATCCTGCAATGGCGCCTTCTACCCATGCGGCATAGTGACCGCCATCGCCGCCAGGTACGAGGGCAACAGTTTGTGGTACGATGGTTTCTTTGGTGCGTGAGGTAGGCAATAAATTAGGATATTTACCATAAGTGCCACAGATCATTTTACCTTTTGTACCCAGAAAGATGGCGCCATTACCACCATCGCCCATGATTTCGTTAGGGCCAAGCTCTTCCGGACGGTCGGGTTGAATGCCACCATCCATCCAATGCAGTTTAATATCGGGTTTACCGTTCTGGCCTTTAAAGGTTAATGTGATGGAAGAGGAAATGGGTCCCGAATCAGGATATACACCGCGGTTCCAGTTTTCTGTATATGGGGTGGCTACGCTGCATTCTGCAGAAGAAGGATAACCGAGCCCGAGTACGGCGAAAGTGGGAGCCATAATATGGCAGGCCATATCGCCCAGAGCGCCGGTACCATAATCCCACCAGCCGCGCCAGTTAAAGGGAACCAGCTTTTCTACATAATCGCGGTAAGGAGCGGTACCTAACCAGAGATTCCAGTCGAGTTCCGCGGGAACAGGTGGTTTATTGGCCGGCCATGGAATGCCCTGTGGCCAAACGGGCCTGTCGGTATAGCAATAAATGGTATGCACATCACCAATGATGCCGGCATTGTACCAAT
>CAYHTC010000283.1:0-3306 GCA_964359445.1 uncultured Sediminibacterium sp.
GTGAAACAGGTATTGATTCCTGCTTTAAGAAAGTTAAAAGGCGAGTTTTCTGAAAAAGTTGGACTACATAAAAATATCAGCGGTGATGTTGATTATATTTCACAGATCGAAATGGTAGATCAGAATCCTATCGGAAAATCATCACGCAGTAATCCGGTTACCTATATAAAAGCATACGATCATATCCGCGAGTTATTTGCCAAACAACCCTTATCAAAAACACGCGGCTTTCTACCCAAACATTTTTCATTTAATGTAGATGGCGGCCGTTGTGATACCTGCAAAGGAGAAGGGGAACAGGTGGTAGAAATGCAGTTCCTGGCCGATGTACACCTTACCTGTGAATCATGCGGGGGTAAACGTTTCAAAGAAGAAGTACTGGAAGTACAGCACAATGGAAAAAATATTTATGATGTATTGGATATGAGTGTAGATGAAGCCATTGATTTTTTTGCCGGTGAGAAACCTATCAAAACGGCTATTCAACCTTTGCAGGATGTAGGATTAGGCTATATCAAACTCGGCCAGAGTAGCAATACCTTAAGCGGTGGTGAGGCGCAACGTGTAAAGCTGGCCAGTTTTCTGGGTAAAGGAAAGGGCATCGGTCATATACTGTTTGTATTTGACGAACCTACTACCGGCCTGCATTTTCATGACATTAAAAAACTATTGGCCTCCTTCAATGCCCTGATAGAGCAGGGGCATTCCATTATTGTGATAGAACACAATACAGACATCATTAAATCCGCCGACTGGATCATCGACCTTGGTCCGGAAGCAGGTGATGCAGGCGGGAATCTTGTGTATGCCGGTGTTCCGGCTGGGATAAAGAAAGTGAAAGAAAGCTATACAGCGAAATACCTTTAGAATATCGAACACCAAATTTCGAATGTCGAAGTTTTACTTCATTCATCATTCGATATTCTTCTTACCTAAGCCTGTCCACGCTCTTCACCAGTTTCTCATCTTTATAAATTCCCCTGATGGCAAATAAAAGAAAGAAGGGAATGGCGGAAGCAAATACAGAGGTTAGGTCGAGGGTCCATTCTGCCGGGATATAATTTTTTGTCTGCAGGTAATACAATAAAAGATTCAGCAGGGACATAAAAAGAACAGCCAATGCAATCTTTAACTGTAGTTTTCTATCCTTAAATAAAAAGATAATGATCAGCGAACTGATGGCAACAGCTACAGTAAGAATCATTAACAGCATACTGCTCATGGCGGTAAACCGCTGAAATTGTTTTACATTATCTACTATTATGTTACCACTGAAAAATGAAAACTTCAGTGTGGCAAAAGCCAGCAGGGAAGCGATTAACAACCAGAGAGTTTGTAAGCGTTGTAACATATCAGTATTTTAAAAGTGTCTTCAATAGATTGGCCTGCACTAATGTACTGCCTTTAAATGATACTGTACTCAACCGTGAGTCGTCAGAGAAAAGTGAAAAAACAACTCCAGACTCCCAACTCCCCTCTACCCCAGTTCCGGATACAAAGCAAACTGCGACATGAAATCATTCACGTCTTTTTTCACTGCCTGCAGTATCTGTGTATCATCCGCATTCATCAATACTTTATCAATTACATTCACTACAAACTGCATGTGTTCCTCTTTCATACCTCTTGTTGTAATAGCGGGTACGCCTAAACGGATACCGGAAGTTACAAATGCACTCTTATCATCATAAGGAACCATATTTTTATTAACTGTGATATCTGCCAATACCAGCGCCTGCTCTGCTTTTTTACCACTGATATTTTTATTGCGCAGGTCAATCAGCACCAGATGATTATCTGTTCCACCACTGACTATCTGGTATTCTTTTGCTACCAAAGCTTTGGATAATGCCTGTGCGTTTTTAATTACCTGGTTAGCATAGTCTGTAAACTCATCACTTAATATTTCGCCAAATGCAATGGCTTTTGCGGCTATCACATGCTCCAATGGTCCGCCCTGTATGCCAGGGAATACGGCCATATCCATTAAATTACTCATCATACGGATATTGCCTTTCATGTCTTTCAGTCCAAAGGGGTTCTCAAAGTCTTTACGCATCATAATAATGCCACCACGGGGCCCACGCAAAGTTTTATGGGTGGTAGACGTTACAAAATGGCAATGATCGAAGGGGTCGTTCAATAATTTTTTGGCGATCAGTCCGGCAGGGTGCGCAATATCGGCCATTACCAGGGCGCCTACTTCATCGGCCACTTTTCGTATGCGGGCATAATCCCAATCACGGCTATAGGCACTGGCGCCACATATTATTAATTTTGGTTTTACTTTACGGGCTTTCGCTTCCAGCATGTCATAATCCACCAGGCCACTTTCACGGGTAACCCCATAAAAATGTGGTTTATAGAGTTTGCCACTGTAATTCACTGCGGACCCATGTGTAAGGTGCCCACCCATGCTCAGGTCAAGTCCTAAAATGGCATCACCCGCCTGCAATACGGCCAGAGCCACGGCCGCATTGGCCTGCGCCCCGCTATGGGGTTGCACATTGGCATAGTCTATATCAAAAATCTGCTTTAAACGGTCAATCGCTAATTGTTCCGTTTGGTCCACAATCTCGCAGCCGGCATAATAGCGGCGGCCCGGGTATCCTTCTGCATATTTATTGGTCATGACATTGCCCATGCCCTGCATTACCTGTAAACTGGTAAAATTTTCAGAGGCAATCAGTTCAATTCCATGTCTTTGTCTTTCCAATTCCTGTCTGATAAGGTCAAAAACCAGGATATCTCTTTGCATTTCTTCTATTTTGCGGCAAAGATAAGAGGTGAGGCATTAGTAGTGGGCATCAGGCAGGGCATTTTATATGAAAACTTGCCCTATAGCCATATTTTCCTAATTTCGGCCTCTTGAAAATATGTCTGAAAGAGGTAAAGTAACTGAGCAGTAAGTTAACAGTACTGTTTTCAAAATAAATAACCCCCATGAAAGCGATTATTCCTGTGGCCGGAGCCGGAACCAAATTAAGGCCGCATACCTATACCCAGCCCAAAGCCCTGATCCCCATTGCCGGTAAAACCATCCTGAGTTTTATTGTGGATCAGTTACAGGAGGCGGGTATCACTGAATTTATTTTTATCGTTGGCTACCTTGGAGAGAAAATAGAGGAC
The DNA here is from genome assembly GCA_964359445.1 of uncultured Sediminibacterium sp. GTDB lineage: Bacteria > Bacteroidota > Bacteroidia > Chitinophagales > Chitinophagaceae > Sediminibacterium. Next base: position 3,130 of record CAYHTC010000283.1, read on the forward strand.
TATGTAAAACAGACCTACCCAAATCTTACCACTTATTTTGTTTTTCAGAATGAACGCCAGGGAACCGGTCATGCGATTGAACTGGCCCGGAATATTGTAGGTACTGATGAAGTGATTGTAGTATTGGGCGATACTATTTGTGAGTATGATGTGAAAGAAGTAGTAAATAGTTTCCAC
>CAYHTC010000284.1:0-3306 GCA_964359445.1 uncultured Sediminibacterium sp.
CCTGTTCCGGTTTGCGCAAGGCCAATAAAGTCTTTGGTGCCACTGAGCAAAATTGGTATCGCCTGTTCCTGTATTTCGGTTGGGTTCACATACCCCAATTCATCCGTTGCCTGAATTAACCTGGCATCAATTCCCAACGCTTCAAATGTCGTCATGTATTAAAAAATTTGCGGCAAAGGTACTTTTTATATACCTCTTTCCCTGTTTTTTGTTTAAAACCCAATAGCAGTATGGATAGGAGCCTCCTGCACACCGCCTTTATTTCAATATCCGCCGTATCCCATTCGCATTCCCTATCAATTCCTCCAGGTACGCATAATTTTCCTTCTCAAGGCAGGCTTTGAATTTGCGCAGTTGAACAATGTGTTCATTCAGTACATCCAGCACATTTTCCCGGTTCTGCATAAAAATTGGCACCCACATAGCGGGGTTACTTTTAGCTAAACGAACCGTACTTTCAAAACCGCCACTGGCCAGTTCAAAAATGGTATCCTCTTCCCTTTCTTTTTCAAGAACGGTATTGGCAAGGGCGAAAGAAGTGATATGAGAAATATGACTCACATAAGCCACATGCACATCATGTGCTGCGGCATCCATATATACCAGGTGCATCCCCAATAGCTGATACAGTTTTTCCACCTGTTCCACTGCATCCTTATCGCTTTCTTCCCTGCTGCAGATAACAGTTGCCTTATCTTCAAAAGCGCCTTTAACTGCTGCTTCCGGCCCACTGTATTCGGTACCCCACATAGGGTGTGTGGCTACAAACCTTCCACGTCCGGGATGTTTGGCAACAGATTCACAGATTATTTTTTTAGTGGACCCTACATCCATTATTACCTGCTTATCTGCTAAATTTAAAATTTGGGGCAATAAACCCTCAGAAACATTAATAGGTGTTGCCAGAATAACTAAGTCCGATTGAAGAACGGCCTCTGACATATCCGTGATTTCATCTACCAGACCTAATGCCAATGCTTTTTCGCAGTGAGTAGTGTTTACATCTACCCCAAGCACTCTGTCAGCAAAGCCTTTCTCTTTAAGAGCCAATGCCATGGAGCCTCCGATGAGTCCGATACCTATGATGGTTACTGTCATTTTAATTAATAATTAAGAATTAAGAATTAAGAATTTCTTTATCAAAATGCGCCCATAGTACTATTTAACAAGCAATAATTATTAATTATTAATTATCCTTTTTATCGCTTCTTCAAACTTTTCTATACTGCCACACAAACTTACCCTTATATAACCATCGCCGGCATTACCAAAAATGCCGCCGGGGGTGATGAATACATTTGAATGATATAAAACATGATCACTCAGCTCATATCCATTTTTATAATTTTCGGGAATTCCGGCCCAAACAAACATACCAACCTGTGTTTTTGAAAATTCACAATTGAGTACTGTCAGCAGTTCAAACACTTTCTCTCTGCGTTTTGCATAGATCGCATTAATTCCTTCATACCATTCTTTACCAAGATGTAAAGCCTTTGCCGCCGCCAATTGAACAGGCAGGAACATACCGCTATCCATATTACTTTTAAAACGTAAAATGTCACTTATACGCTCCCCGGCACCGCAAAGCATGCCTACTCTCCAACCTGCCATGTTCTGGCTTTTACTTAACGAGTTTAGTTCTATCACTACTTCTTTTGCTCCTTCCACACTTAATAAACTGGCGGGAGCCTCATTTAAAATAAAGCTGTAAGGATTATCATGGCATATTAAAATATGGTGTTTTTTACCAAAGGCTACGATCTTTTCAAATAAGGCATGCGTGGGTAATTGACCGGTAGGCATATGAGGATAGTTTACCCATAATAGTTTTACTTTGCCAAGATCTGTTTTCTCCAACGCCTCAAAATCGGGTTCCCAATTATTGGCTTCAGTCAGTTCATACGCAACCGCTTTTCCACCTGCTAATTTTACCGCACTGCTATAGGTAGGGTAACCGGGGTTAGGTATCAATGCCTCATCACCCTCATTCAAATAAGTCATACAAATATGCATGATCCCTTCTTTGCTGCCTATCAATGGCAATATTTCTGTATCCGGATCCAGTTTCACATGGTACCATGTATGATACCAATCCGCTATTGCATTTCTTAACAACGGGGATCCTTTATAATTCTGGTAAGCATGTGTAGAAGGCTTGGCAGCTTCCTCCTGCAAGGTTTTTATCACATCCGGATGCGGTGGCAGATCAGGGCTGCCAATACCGAGGTTGATGATATTTTTACCCTGCTTATTCAGCTCATCTATCTCTCTCAGCTTCTGAGAAAAATAGTATTCGCCAATGCCTTCCAGTCTTTTTGAGGTTACGATTTCCATAACTTATCCTTTTACAACTTTTCCTTTTTTATAAATACCGAAAATCTTTACACTATTGGTCAATGACTGTATAGATTCCAGAACCGTGTACAGTTGACTGCGTATTTCAAAATCCATATCGGCATAAAAACCGTATTTGAAATTACTGCCCGGTATGGGCATACTTTGCAGTTTACTTAAATTGATACCACCAACCGCGATCTGTGTTAAAACCTTTGCCAAAATACCTTTAGAGTGGTTGGTTTGAAAATAAATGGATGCTTTATCTGCATTGACTATTTCTTCCGCTTCATTTTCTCTTTTTAAAACCAGAAAACGGGTAATATTGTTCTTAAGGGTATGAATATTGGGCGTAATCACATCCAGTTCATATAGTTCAGCCGCCAATTTACTGGCAATAGCAGCCGCATGCCTGCTGTGTTTCTGGTGAATATGCTTTGCACTCAATGCAGTATCTTCTGATTCTACCAACTTCCAATCGTGTTTTTCCAAATAGTCAAGACACTGCAGAATAGCCATCGGGTGGCTATGCACTTCTTTTATATCGCTTAGTCTTACCCCGGGGTTCACCAATAAATTTTGGCTGATAGAAAGGTAAACCTCTCCAATTACCTTCAGCTTACTTTTTTGTAACAGGTTATAATTGGGAAGAATGCTGCCCGCTATAGAGTTTTCTATAGCCATGATACCGCCTCCTGATTGTTTTTTATCTGAAGATTTTTTTACCAGTTCCCGAAATGTATCGCAGGGTATGACTTCCACCTGTTTTCCAAAAAAATGCCTGGCAGCAACCTGGTGAAAGCTTCCTTCATAGCCCTGAATGCAAATTCCCCCCTGCCCCCTGAAGAGCGGTTTCGTTAGGGCATTTTTGGCATTGGCGGCATTTGTCCTGCTGGTCATATTCTCAATTTTTATTTCCCTGTTGGTGTAGGGTGTATTGGATACAAAAAATCCCGGCCTTTTGGGCCG
>CAYHTC010000285.1:0-3305 GCA_964359445.1 uncultured Sediminibacterium sp.
AAATTCCTTTTCTTATTTGTAAATGCATAAGCCTGTCCTGTTCATCATCATACCCATCCTGATAGCCTTTTCTTCTCCACCAGAATGAACCACTGAAAACACCCACCTTATTAAATTCATTTGCCTGGTTCCAGACAATATCCAAGGCACTTAGCCCTCCCAACGAAAACCCTGCAAAAGATTTATCTTTAAATGTAGGAATATGACAGGTTTTTCTGATATGCGGTAGTAACTCATCAAATATGAATTTACTATACAGTCCTGCTTTAGCCCATCTTCCATTATAATCAGCAGAATAGGAAGTGCCATATTCCATTTTCCGATCAGGGCCACAATGAATACCAACACAAATCAAAGGCTCAATTATTTTTTTGCTGATGAGATCATCAAGTATTTTATCGAAAGGCATTGCAGGAAGATCCTGCCCGTCATTAATCAGCAAAAGGCTGAGTTGTTCAGGCCCCTCAACCGAAACAGGAAGGTAAATATCTATGATCACCCCTCTTTGCAGGTATTCTGAATGTATGATGATTTGTTCAACAACAATTGAAGTAGCAACAGAAAGCTTGGTATGGGCCATGGTTTCAAAAATAATATAATGATGACAATACTTTAGCATGAAATCTCCACAAGAATACAGGAATTGAAAATTGACAATACCCCGGTTATCTGTACTAAAGATTAATTTGAGTACAGTTTGCTTATTTTAAATCAGTTTGCTTAAATTGACTGGTGATAAGCAGGCAAAAAACAGTAAAAATAATCCACATGAAAAAAATAGGCATCCTGTTTGGACAGGAAAGAAGTTTCCCAATGGCTTTTGTGGAGAGGATCAACAGTAAAAATATTCCGGGTATTACCGCTGAGCCGGTACGCATTGATAAAGTAATGCAGGGAGAACCCAGTGGCTATGCGGTTATTATTGACCGGATCAGCCAGGACATCCCCTTTTATCGCGCCTATCTTAAAAACGCGGCGCTTTGCGGAACTGCCGTTATTAACAACCCTTTTTGGTGGAGTGCAGATGAAAAATTCTTTAATAACTGTTTGGCTACCAAAATAAATGTGCCGGTACCTAAAACAGTAATACTTCCCTCACGCGATCTGCCTCCGGACACTTCTGATCAATCATTCAGTAATCTGGCTTACCCATTGGACTGGGAAAGTATTTTTAACTATGTTGGGTTTCCCGCTTATATGAAACCCTTTGCCGGTGGAGGATGGAAAAGTGTATACAGGCTGACAGGCATAGACGATTTTTTTGAGAAACATAGTGAAACCAACCAACTGGTCATGCTATTACAGGAAGAAATTGTATTTGAAGAATATTATCGTTGTTATTGTATAGGCGGGAAGCATGTAAGGATCATGCCCTATGAACCGCGCAACCCGCATCACCTCAGGTATGTTGCCAGTTTTACACCCCCGGCTGAAAAGCTGCAAGAAATGAAAGAGATCGTTTTGCGCATCAATAAATATTTAGGTTATGATTTCAATACGGTAGAACTGGCTCTCCGGGATGGTGTACCCTATGCCATAGATTTCTGCAACCCCGCACCCGATGCGGATATTAAAAGTGTTGGACAGGAAAATTTTGATTGGGTAGTTGAAACTGTCGCCAATTACGCTATCGAAAAAGCACAATCACAGGTAGATGGAATTGATAATCTTACCTGGGGGGAGTTTATTAAACGGGGTAGTAACGGTGAAAAATTATAATTTTTGTTGTTGGTCGGGCGACCAATAACGGCGGGCAACCAGCAACGGCTCTAACCAAATTATTTTAGTTAAAAAGGATGATCAATGGGAAATCTGAACTATAAATATTTTACACTGGGCATAGAGGAAGAGTATATGGTAATAGATCCTGCTACCCGTGAACTCAGAGGCCATGAGCAGCGAATTGTGCAGGAAGGGCAAAAAACACTTAAAGACAAGGTAAAAGCAGAAATGCACCAGGCCGTAGTGGAAGTGGGAACAGATATCTGTGCCAATATAGAAGAAGCCTATAATGATGTGGCCTCTCTCAGAGGAAATATTGCCCGGATAGCAGGCGATCTCGGGCTTTGGATAGGCGCATCAGGCACACACCCCTTCAGCCATTGGGAAACCCAACTGATAACCGACCATGTCCGTTATAACCAGATCGTAAATGAACTGCAGGAAGCTGCCCGCAGTAACCTGATCTTTGGATTACATGTACATGTGGGTATGCAAGACAGGAAAATGGCCATCCACATTGCCAATACGGCCAGATATTTTCTGCCTCATGTGTTTGCCCTAAGCACCAACTCCCCCTTTTGGGAAGGCAGGGAAACCGGCTACAAATCATACAGAACAAAAGTATTCGATAAATTTCCACGTACCGGCATACCCGACTATTTCGAAAACATAGAAGCCTATGAAAGCTATGTGAACCTGTTGATCAAGACCAATTGTATTGATAACGCGAAAAAAATATGGTGGGACCTCAGGGTGCATCCCTTCTTCAATACCGTAGAGTTCCGCATTTGCGATGTGCCCATGACGATCAGTGAAACCATTACCATCGCTGCTATTTTTCAGGCTATCTGCGCCAAAATTTATAAGCTGAGGGGACAAAACCTCAACTTCATGATTTACCAGCGATCACTGATCAATGAGAATAAGTGGAGGGCCAGCCGTTATGGAATAGATGGTACCCTCATCGATTTTGGTAAGGAAACGGAGGTTAATACCCGTACCCTCATCTATGAATTACTCGATTTTGTTAATGATGTGGTGGATGAACTGGGTAGTAGGCATGTAATAAATCATGTGGCCAGGATATTTGAGAATGGTACCGGTGCCGACAGGCAACTGGCTGTTTACAGAGAAACCAATAGTTTGGTGAGTGTGGTGGACTATATTCATGACCAGTTTTTGGTGGTCTGACCGATAGCGGTTAGGGCGATGGTTGTTTGCCGGTCTCTGCAAACAGCCGTATCTGTAACCCATTGTAAAGCCGACAGCTTTGAAATAAACACGGGTAAAGGCTCAGATATTTCGCAACCGGCCGAGGTAGCGTTTGTGATGCGCACATTGTAGTTACCGTTGCCGCTGTTACCGGGTACAACATGCATACTGTCGGTTGCCCCCGTTATGGAAATGCTGTCTTTATACCACTGATAAGCGGCATCCGGTTGTGTTGGCGCTTTTAATAACAGGTTGCCTGTGCAGGAATTTCCCCGTAAGATCGAAATATATTTTAAATTAAGATCCCTGGTTTCAACCAGGCTGAAATTGTCCATGTAATTGAAAAAAGCACCAACCAATTGGTTACGATC
>CAYHTC010000286.1:0-3302 GCA_964359445.1 uncultured Sediminibacterium sp.
GCCTCCCACTGCAAATCGTGATTTGTAATTATTTGGATCTGCGAAATAAGGTGGGATATCTGCCTTTTTTACCATTTTAATGGTCCCATCAATTGTCATTAACAGCGCATCGAAATTGTGATAACTGGGATCCGGTTTATCATTTATTGTTAATAAATTCCCTGTATTTTTTCCGTTTTCAGGTGTGCTCTGCCAATAGCCAAATACATCTGTACATGGTTCTTTATAGGGTGCTTTTGGAATTGTTTTCCGTTTGTCTGGATCATCTATTGGCCAAGGTGACTTTACATCAAACCAGTTTGTATTCATATAAATGTCATAACCCGAATAAATCTTAGACCATTCTGGCAGTGTGCGTAACGGAAATTTCCTGATTGCTGCCACTTTACTTGAATCTCTATCACCGAAAAGTGTTGAGCAATAACAGTAATGATTATCAACAAATATTTTGCGGACATCTTCTCGGGTTTTACCATTGCTGTATTGTTTGTAATCATTAAGTACAAGATTGGTATCAACATTAATGAATCTTGTATCTGGCACAAAAAAATCCAAAACATGATAGTCGTCTACCTTTCGTACTAATCCCCGCAAATTGAGAACCCTTTTTTTGCCACCCACCCCATCTTCAAGTAAGGGACAATCGGGAACAGTAACTTCCCGCAATACTGCTTTTTCCAGCTTGCGTTTACCCAATACCTTTAAATACTCAATCATTAATTCGGGTCGATCAGTAATTACAAAGTCCGCCCCCTGCTCAAATAACCAATCCCAGTCTCCTCTTCCATCATTCATAAAATCAGGTTTGGCAACCTTTTTCGATCGATAGTTGACATAATCATAAGAGCCTCCGCCATAGTCACGGTCGTCTGGAGAAATAGGATCACCTGAACTTCCACCAGAAACCGCAGCGTAATTTGGAACATCGCCCCAGGCATTTTCTTCCCAGAAATAATATTGGCGATAGTTGTATTTACAATAGTTATCCTTGTTGTTAATATTATCTTCGGCTATCACCCCGTTTTCATCTTCCGGCCAAAATGTATAAACGCCACTTCTGATTCCTCTGTTAATGGCTTTGGGTATAAATTGAAGTATGGGGTCATACCCTACTTTATACGTTAACTCGATTCCTGAAATCGAGCTTTGCAGCCAATCCATTACAAACCGGTTTAATAATTTTGCATCACCACCTTCCGTATCCCAACCAAAAACAACAGGTGTATAAATAAAATCGGATAATTTCAAATCCAGCCCATCTAACAAATCTTGCATTTCATCAGTATGCATTTTCCCTTTTACAACGAGTTGGCTCAGTGTACCGGTGGTTTTGGCAATCTCAAGTGCTTTTCGAAAAGTGGGTGTCAGAAGATCTTCGGTTTTTGTTACACGCTCTTTAATATCAAGATTTACCAGCGCCCTGTTTTTCAAATAAAGTAAAGCTTCTTCAATGGAAACTATGCGCATCCCAGTAGAGTTGCCAAATCGATCACGCAATTTGAATTGTTTCACCTGATCCCATGTATAGTCTTTCAGCTTTCCGCTTCCAGTGGTTATTCTGTCCAGGCATTCATCATGAAACGCGACAAGAACTCCATCTTTTGTGATCCGAGTATCAAGCTCAACCATATCAGCACCTGCCGCAACAGCCAGGTCATAGGCCGGATAAGAATTTTCCGGGTAGTCTTTCCAATAGCCTCGGTGCGCTGCGACTATAACATAATCAGGATAATCCAGTGGTTTTTTAACGGCTTCTAGTATTTTTCGAAAATCCACGACATTCTGATAGCTTTCCACCGGTCCAAGTTGGAATCCTGGAAATTTGATCCCTCTTATATATGGGCCACCTGTCATGGCTAACTCAAGAATTACAGGCCTCGGCATAGAGCCAACAGGACCTGGCGTCTCATTTCTTTCTTTTGCAATTTTTTGGTCCAATGCCATAAAGGAGGCAGATACATTTGTACTAAGCCAATCCCCGTAAATGTAATCTTTGAGTGTATTCAGATCCTCATGCTTGTATGTAACAGGCCTTACCTCGTTGATAAATGCAAATTTATCTGCAACGCCTTCATATAAAATTGCACCTATATGGTCCGGATCTTGTGAGAAAGGATCAAATTCATAAATGCGAAGTGTCGCTTTTGAATCACCAGGGAAATCACCTACAACTTGTCCATTGTTATCTTGAAGATTATTATTAAATAATTTGCCTGTCGGCATGATAACATTCCAGCGGTATTTCTGAGCGTTAATATCGTCAGAAAGTAGAATTGAAAGTAACAACACCAAGAATATTGAAAATTGAATCCTCATCATAATTGATATTTTAAAAGGTGATTAATCAAGGATCGAGTGGGTCAGCAGAGTTCATTTGAAGAGACACTCCTACCGGGTAATAACTGAACTGAAATGCATTGACACGGACAATCTCCCTGTATGGTATATGAGCCACTTCAGCTAAACATCTCACGCTAAATCTTTCATTGAACACGTAATCAATGTGTGAACGACTACTTACACAAAGCACTCGTTTGTCGGTGGGTATCCCAGTTCTGAAAATTATCCGGTTTGTATTTCGCAAATTGGTGGTAGTATGCCTTGCATGCGGGTCAATAATTATCCTGTCAGCTGGAATTCGGCACTCATTCACGAGATAATCTCTCATCCCGATTGCTTCGCAAAATTTTGTCTGAAAAGGGTGAACGTAGCCACCGCTAACAATTATAAAAGGAGCTTGACGCTTCTTGTAAAGTTCAGCTGCCATGTTACAACGTAATTTGCCATAGGGACTGATAGGAAGACCCTCGAATTCCGGGCCTTCACCCAATACCAATATGGCCGAATAAGAATACTCAGGCCAGTATGTATATTTGACAGCGGCATACGAGGTATGATTAAGCGAAGACAAAGGTTCAAATCTTGCAGCTTCATCCCGGTTGTTCATAGTCAGCAGGCTAAGTGCCATATCCAGCGAGGACCTGAAAAAAAACTTTTGTTCTTTGCCATGAAGCAAAACATATTGTTGTATTATCTCCTGCAACAGATCCCTGTAATATTTAGAGTCGACAGCGTAGGTTGCAGAATCTATTTTGGGATATCTAAGTCCCACACCAGTTGTGTAAGCGATAAGAATACGATTGATGCCATCTGCTGCATTTCTCCACGCAACATGAAGCAGCGCTGTGTCATTTAATTCACGGTAAAATTCAAAGTACCCTGACGGTCGCATTTGTTTAGTGACCAGTTGCTTAAGCCCGGGTCCGTTCCTGTAACACTTATCCATTGCATCCAGCACAATT
>CAYHTC010000287.1:0-3302 GCA_964359445.1 uncultured Sediminibacterium sp.
CTTTTATAGACCTGCAATTAATTGATTTTCAATATTTTGCAGGTTTTTTTATTGCATAATTGCGACCCATTAGTTGGCCTTTTATTCAAAACGACAGTTCAAAAAGGATCACGTATCCTCATTCCTTAAATACCTGCTTTATTTGGGGTTTATTTTTTCGGCGATTAAATAGGCGCCAACCTTAAATGCCATCAGATAAATGCCATCAGATATAGGCCAAATTATCAGCATATTCAGTGGGGTGGGTAAAAATTTGCCATTGGGGATTTTGTAAATGGCGCCTAACTCAATGCCCTATTGAGTTTCACACTTACGAAAAATAACTGTAGATGTAAGATTATTTTTTAAAAATCTTTTCTACACCTGTGCATATTCCCGCAAATTCAATGGGGATTTGATGTGCGAAATATTCATCGTTCCTTATCCACAACGTGTTAATATTTCCATTCTGGAACTATCAGAATGGAAGGATACATTCGCTATTGGTCAAAAGAAAACCGGCCATCCACGTGGATAAAGCCGGCTTCCGGGGCCCCGTAGTATAATGGTCAGTACGCTTGTCTACTAAACTGGTAGCGTAGGTTCGACTCCTACCGGGGTCACCCAAAGGGTCTGGGATTTCTCCCGGACCTTTTTATTTTAATAGCTTAGCCAAGTTATTGGCGCCAGCTTTTCATTTTGAATAAACGGAATTAAACGCCATTAAACGGAATTAAACGGAATTAAACGGAATTAAACGGACAATTACTGACACGAATATAGGGTAGTTGTATCTTAATTTTTGTAGACGAAATATTAATAATTGAATTTTTTTCACAGTAAAATGCCCTTTGTGGATATATTCTTATTTAAAACTCCCAAAACTGACCTTTTTTTACCCTTTTCTGAATTTTTTGTCCAAAATTGATTATTACGTATTGATAATCAATTATATGCGCTACAATTTTACGGTTACTCATGTGATCGCTTTGCCTTTTGCATCCAGCCGGGTAATTAAATAATCCAGTTCTATTTCCTGCCGTAAGCCATTCACCCCGCCGGTGTACCTTACCGATTTAGCTTTGTAGCGCCCGTTCCTTTCCGGTAAAACGGGATATAAAATGTCTACATTGTCACCATGCTTTACAAGGGGTATTCCGATATCAGCAGATATCCGTAAAGAGGATATGCTATCCCAAATGGGTTATTTTAATGCTGAACTAAAACGGACAGGCGTAACGCGGCTGACTCTTTGGGAAGAATATCGCAAAGAAAACCCTCAAGGCTATAGCTACACGCAGTTCTGTGTTCTTCTAAGTGCTTATCGCAAGACCGGCGAAGCCACGATGCACATATCACACACACCGGCAGAAGTAGTTATGGTAGACTTTGCCGGTGATAAAATGAGCTACATAGATAAAGCAAGCGGAGAACTCATTGAATGTCCGGTACTGGTATGCGTTTTACCTTATAGTGATTTTGGTTTTGCCATAGCACTACCTAATGCTACCATACCGCAGGTAATAAAAGGACTTAATGCATGTCTTGATTATTTTGGAGGTGTTCCACTAAGCCTTAAAACAGATAACATGAAGCAGGTAGTTATCAAAACCTGCCGTTATGAACCATCATTTACCGAGGTGTTACAGCAATGGGCCATTCATAACAATATCACACTGCTAACTGCAAGGGTAGCTAAACCAAGGGATAAAGGATCGGTAGAGAATGGCGTAAAAATTATCTATCGGCGCATTTATGCCCCACTGCGTAATGAAAGATTCTTTAGCCTCGAACAACTCAATACCGCCATTACCTCTTCTCTATCTACCCACAACAATAAACTATTCCAAAGAAAAGATTACAGCAGAGCTGTATGCTTCGATAAAGAAGAGAAGCCTCTGCTTCAATCTCTGCCTCCTGACAGCTTTGTTTTAAAACACCGGGTACAGGCCAAAGTGCAAAAGAACTATCATGTTACCCTGGGCGAAGACTGGCATCATTACAGTGTACCCTATGGCTTAATCGGCAAAATCATTACAGCAGTCTATGATAGCGATTGTGTAGAACTGTATCACCAGTTCCAACGAATCGCTTTACATAAACGCAGCTATAAAAAACATGGCTATACCACCGTAAAGGAACATATGCCACAGGGGCATCAACATTATTTTGAACAACGTGGATGGACTGGTGATTATTTTCTACAACAGGCTCAGAAGACAGGCCCTGCTGCTTATAAATATGTGGAAGGTATTTTAGCAGGTAAACACTTTACAGAACAAACCTATAATGCCTGCCGTGGGCTGTTACGCCTCACTAAAGAGTATGGATCCGGGCGCCTCGAAGCCGCCTGCGCCAGAGCATTACAAGGCGATGCATATACCTACCGTATCATCCATAATATCCTTAAGAATAATCAGGACAAACAACCATCGGATCAAGGGGATCTCTTTAAAATGCCCTCACATAATAATCTACGGGGGCCGGATGCTTATCAGTAATGCTTTTCTCTACTCACATAAAATAAAAACAAACAAAACATGAACCAACAAAGCACACTCGAACAATTACAGCAGCTAAAACTGCATGGTATGGCTAAACGCTACCAGAGTATCTTTACCCAGGCTATCCACGAACAGCCTGAACCACATACCCTCATTGCCATGCTTGCCGAAGCAGAGCTCAGTTACCGCGTCCACCAACGTACACAACTTTATCTGCGCTTATCTAAACTGCGTTACAATGCAACTCCCGAACAGGTAAACTGTACACCCGGCAGGGGCATCACCAAAGAACAATTAGCAATACTATCCGATGGTATGTATATTGAAAAATCTGAGAATATTCTTATCACAGGGGCTACCGGATGTGGTAAAAGCTATCTTGCCTGCGCCATGGGGAGGCAGGCCTGCATGCTGGGGTATCGAAGCATTTATTATTCTATGAACCGTTTTATAGAAACGCTGGCCGCAGCACGCCTAGATGGATCGTATATAAGATGGCTTAACCTTATCGCAAGAACCCCACTACTTATCCTCGATGATTTTGGTCTACAGCCTCTCAGTCATGATATGAAGTTGACCTTACTACAAATACTCGAAGATCGCTTCGCGAAATATGCAACCATTCTTACTTCTCAATTACCCCTAAATACCTGGTATGAATACATCAATGAACCCACTATCGCAGATGCAATATGTGACAGGCTGACAGCTAATGCACACAAAATTGAACTCAAAGGTGAATCGCTACGCAAAAGAAAAAACAACTAACTTCATCATCGCTTTTACGATCCCTTAAGGATGGTATACTTTGCGCCGTAA
>CAYHTC010000288.1:0-3273 GCA_964359445.1 uncultured Sediminibacterium sp.
GCGTGCGGGTGGAAAAGGCGGACAGAACGTAAACAAGGTAGAAACGGCTGTTCGCTTAAAACACCTGCCCAGCGGGTTTATTGTGGAATGCCAGCAGGCCCGGACGCAGGGAGAGAACAGGGAACTGGCCATGAAAATGCTGAAGAGCCGTTTGTATGAAGATGAATTACGCAAACGCCAGGAAGTACTCAATGCCAGTAATGCCAATAAAAAGAAAATAGAGTGGGGCAGCCAGATACGGAGTTATGTATTCCATCCCTATAAAATGATCAAGGACCATCGTACCGACTATGAAGTAGGTAATGTAGTACCGGTGATGGATGGAGAACTGGACGGGTTTATTAAGGCCTACCTGATGATGGAAAAGGAAAACAAATAATTAGCCTGGTCAGAGATAATGGAACCACTGTTTATCCGGATCCCAATTCTCCATTTCTTTGGCAACTTCAGATAAGAAACCGGCTCCAATACTTCCGTCAACAATTCGATGGTCGTAACTTAAGGAGAGGTACATCATATACCGTATGCCAATGGTATCACCTTCTTTGGTTTCAATGACTACCGCGCGTTTTTTAATAGCGCCTGCCGCCATAATGGCTACCTGCGGTTGATTGATAATAGGGGTGCCCATCAGGCTGCCAAATGTGCCTACATTGGTAAAGGTAAATGTGCCACCCTGCGTATCTTCCGGTTTTAATTTATTATTACGTGCAGCATCGGCCAGATTATTCACTGCGATACTCAACCCCACAATATTCAACTGGTCGGCCCCTTTAATTACCGGAACAATCAGGTTTCCGGTAGAAAGGGCAGTAGCCATCCCTATGTTAATGTCTTTTTTCAGGATAATATTATCTCCCTCCAATGAACAATTGATCAAAGGGAAACGCTTCATCACATTCACAATACATTCAATGAACATAGGTGTGAAAGTTAGTCTTGTGCCCTCTCTTTTTTCAAATTCATCTTTTACTTTCCGGCGCCATAAAAACATATTGGTTACATCCGCTTCTGAAAAGCTGGTTACATGCGGACTTGTCTGAACACTGTTCACCATGTGTTTGGCAATCAGTTTACGCATCCTGTCCATTTCAACGATTTCTATAGATCCTGTTAGTACAACTGTGGAGGGATCGGCCAGTTTACCGGAATAGACAATCTTATCAGGACTTTCTGCAGGCGGGCTAACTAAATTTTCTGTGGTATTAATCGGAATGGTAGAAATATTTTCCGAAACGATGGGTGATATATAAGGTGTAATTATGCCGGCTTTTTTGTCGGCAATATATTGTAAAATATCTTTTTTGGACACCCTGCCATCATTGCCGGATCCGGGTATTCTCTCCAATTCACTTAAGGGAACCCCCTCACTGTTGGCAATATTTAGTACCAGTGGAGAATAGAACCTGTTAACCGCAGGTTTTTCAGATAGAACAAGCGGTTGTTCAGGAGTAAAAGGTACTTCAGGAACAGCCGCATAAAATTCTTCCGCGATTACTGTAGGGGGTGCAGGTTCTTCTGTTAGCGTATTGGTTGATTCTATGCTATTTTCTGAAATAACTTCCATCACCTGTGCTACAGGTGCATGGCTCTCCGGTTCAGTTATGAGCGTTTCCGGTGTGAGTGTATTATCAGATTCATTTCCTCCGGTGTTGATACGGGCAATGACTGTTCCGATAGGAACCACATCATTTTCTTTGAATAATATTTCTGTAATCACCCCTTCAGTAGTAGAAGGTACTTCGCTGTCTACTTTATCAGTGGCAATATCCAGTACAGTCTCATCCTGCTTCACAGGATCGCCCACCTGCTTATGCCATTTCAGAATAGTGGCTTCCATAATACTTTCGCCCAGTTTGGGCATTACCAACTCAGCAATTGCCATACAATCATGCTATTTTAATGGGGTTCTTATTTATAATTAAAAAATATAAATTACGTATCTTATTCTTATTTAAGAGTTTCCAAGAATAAAGATACGTAAAAGGTTTAGTGCGTTAGTAGCGGTTAGTTCAATATTCCTTGTTCTGCTGAACCGGAAACTAAACAATTGTGCCTCTGCTTTCTGTTTATTGGCAACGGCTATCCAAACCATACCAACCGGTTTTTCTGCTGTTCCACCATCCGGCCCCATAATTCCACTTACCGCAATGGCATAATCAGTTTGCATAATCTCTAAAACAGTCCTGGCCATTTGCTTAACAGTATCCTCGCTAACTGCCCCTTCCAGTTCCATTGTTTCCTTACTTACCTGTAAAATCCGCTGTTTGATCGAGTTATCATAACTCACCACGCTACCCATATAATAGGCAGATGAGCCCGGATGACTGGTGAGTAAATGTGCTATATACCCACCGGTGCAACTTTCTGCCGTGGCAACTGTTCTGCCTTTTTGCTTTAATAGTTTGCCTACCACCAGTTCCATCGGAATATCTTCATCGGTTACGAGGAAGGTTTTCACTTTTTCTTTCAGTAACGAAAATTGTGTATCAATCTCATGAACTAATTCTGTTTGATGAAAACCATAAGCGGTCAAACGTAACCTTACCATGCCATGATCGGGCAGGTAGGCAAGCTTGATGTGTGATGGTAGAGCCACTTCAAAGTCATTAATCATTTCTGCCAGAAAAGATTCCCCGATACCAGCCGTTAAAAGGGTTCTGTGTTCAATAAAACCGGTATGAAAAAGATCGGGTATCAAAGGAATGACATGGTTTGTCATCAGCCATTTCATTTCATGCGGTACCCCCGGGAGAGATACAAATATTTTCCCATCCCTTTTAAATAACATACCCGGCGCTGTTCCTTTTTCATTTTTCAAAACGGTACAGTTATCCGGTACTTCAGCCTGTTTGGCATTTCGTTCAATCATGGGACGTTTCAAAATATGCTCAAAAATATTACTTACATGATTCAATGTGGGCAGATCAACCACCATTTTACCCCCGAAATACGCACATAACAGGGGCTTGGTTATATCATCGGCTGTTGGTCCTAAACCGCCTGTAATCAATATAATTGAAGCCTGCCTGCTTTCTTCATCCAATGCCTGCCAGATATCCTCCCAAATGTCACCAACGGCAACCCTGTGTTTTACCAGGATGCCAATCTTGTTCAATTCCCGGGCCATCCATGCACTGTTGGTATCTATGACCTGACCAATCAGTAATTCATCTCCAATGGTAATGATGGATGCAAATACTTTTTCCATGGGTTATTAATACTTATTTATACTGCAAAGTAAAGGGCAAATGGTTTATTAGTTTATTTGGG
>CAYHTC010000289.1:0-3268 GCA_964359445.1 uncultured Sediminibacterium sp.
CCTGGCAATTCGATCATATTGTTCCGGCAACCTGTTTTGATTACGCGAAAGAGGTGGACCTGCTGCTGTGCTGGAGCTTTATCAATCTTCGTGTGGAAAAGACAGATGAAGAAAAAAATGGTAGCAACAGAATAGACCACCTGCTGACGGCGAAGCCTTATTTTAAAGATTTATATGAAAAAACAGGGCTGTCTATTTGCCTGAAAATGATTGAAAAGCTTGAATCTATTAAGGTTTCCAACAAAGAAAGTCTTCCGGCTATTGAGGATTTTATCAATTTAAATAAAACAATGCTCGAAAATATAACACTCTTATCCCACGAAGAATTCAACCGCCTGAACAGGGGAAATACAGTTGATGAGCTTTTACTGGAAAGGGAAATACTTAGAAAATTCGGTTCGGCCCCAAAACCCTGAACTATCTTTACCGCCTATGTTTCCTGAATATGATGTGATAGTAGTTGGCGCCGGTCATGCCGGTTGTGAAGCAGCCGCGGCCGCAGCTAATATGGGCAGCAAGGTATTGCTGATTACCATGAATATGCAAACCATTGCCCAGATGAGCTGTAACCCTGCTATGGGCGGAATTGCCAAAGGGCAGATTGTTCGTGAGATAGACGCGATGGGTGGGTATAGTGGGATTGTGAGCGATAAAAGTACCATCCAGTTCAGGATGCTGAACCGTAGTAAGGGCCCGGCTATGTGGAGCCCCCGTACCCAGAACGACCGGATGTTGTTTGCTGCCACCTGGAGAGAAATGCTGGAAAATACCCCCAATGTAGATTTTTACCAGGACATGGTTCGGTCCATACTTATTAAAGGCGATAAAGCCTGCGGGGTGGTAACCGGACTGGGACACGAGGTTCATTCCAAATCGGTAGTGGTTACCAGTGGCACTTTTTTAAATGGCATCATTCATATAGGAGAAAAACAGTTTGGTGGCGGGCGCGTGGCCGAAAAAGCAGCGACAGGTATTACAGAACAATTGGTTGAATATGGTTTTGACAGCGACCGCCTGAAAACAGGTACCCCACCCCGGGTAGACGGCCGTAGCCTTGACTATAGCAAAATGGAGGAGCAGAAAGGAGATGATGAAATTGTGGGCTTCTCATATACGGATAGTCCTAAAATAAAAACGGAGAACCAAAAAAGCTGCCATATAACCTATACCAACAGCGCCGTTCATGATATACTAAAAACCGGCTTCGATCGCAGTCCCATGTACCAGGGAAGAATTGAAGGCGTGGGACCGAGGTATTGTCCGAGTATCGAAGACAAGATCAGCCGGTTTGCAGACAGGGACAGGCATCAGCTTTTTGTAGAACCCGAGGGCTGGAATACGTTTGAGATTTATGTGAATGGCTTCTCTACTTCCTTACCCGAAGAAGTGCAATACGAAGCGCTTCGTATAGTGCCGGGGTTTGAGAATGTTCGTTTTTTCCGTCCGGGTTATGCCATCGAATACGATTATTTTCCACCTACCCAGTTACAATATTCACTGGAAACAAAACTGCTGCGCAATTTATTTTTTGCCGGACAAATCAATGGCACCACAGGCTACGAAGAAGCGGCCTGCCAGGGATTGATGGCAGGAATTAATGCACACCAGAAAGCCAGAGAATCAGAACCTTTGATTTTAAAAAGGAGTGAGGCATATATCGGTGTGTTGATTGACGACCTGATCAGCAAAGGAACCGAGGAGCCTTACCGTATGTTTACGAGCAGGGCAGAGTTCAGGACTTTATTGCGCCAGGATAATGCGGATATTCGTTTAACAGAAATCAGTTACCGCCTCGGGCTGGCATCGCAGGATAGAATGGATAAAGTAGTATCCAAACTTAAGCAGGTAGCCCTGGTAAAAAAAGTATTAGCCAACACCAGCGTGGAAGCGGCAGAAATCAATCCATACTTAACAGGTATTCGATCCGCCACTATTGGTGAAAAACAGAAAATCAATAAAATTCTCTTACGCCCCGGTGTAGCGCTTACCTCATTAATTAAGGTTATCCCGGCATTACACGACCCCCTGTCTGCCATTACAACAGACTCATTGGAACAGGCAGAGATTCAAATTAAATACGAACGCTACCTCGAAAAAGAACAGGAGATCGTAGACAGGATAAGTCGGCTTGAAAACATGGTCATTCCCCCAACCTTCGATTACGACAAGGTTTCAGCCATATCGAATGAGGCTTTGCAAAAATTTAAAAAAATAAAACCTACTACACTTGGCCAGGCAAGCCGCATTAGCGGAGTAAACCCGAGCGATGTGCAGATATTAATGGTTTATATGGGCAGATAAACGGGTAATCACATTTTTAAATACCTTCCCTCTCTAAAATATGCTTATGAAAAGTTTACAGATCCTTGCCACGATTCTCATCACCCCTGGCTTTTACGCCTGTAAACAATCACCCGAAACCATCACGCTCAAAGAGTACCGCGCCGTTGTAGACAGCGGTATACAAACAGGTGGTGTAAAAATGATTGCCACCGAAACACCCGTTGGCAAATTCAATGTTTGGACCAGGCGATTTGGCAATAATCCGAAAATAAAAGTATTGTTATTGCATGGCGGCCCGGGCGGTATACTGGCTATGGAATATGATGAGCGGCTGTCCGGCTTATGAAAAATATGATGAATGGTTTTTCTGATACATTCATTTCTGTAGTTTTAAACTTCTTCAAAAACCGACTAATACTTATGAGAAAAATCAAGCTCCTGTTTTCCGGGCTGCTGTTCGCTTTATTGCTGCAGGCCCAGGAAACCTTCCCCGTAAATGGTGTAGCAGATAAACGTGAGGGCAGTTATGCTTTTACGAATGCCACCATTATAAAAGACGCGCAAACCACCTTAACCAATGCCACACTGATTATCCGGGAAGGAAAGATTGTTGCGGTGGGTGTTGATCTTATTATCCCGAAAGACGCAGTAGTGATCGATTGTAAGGATAAGTTCATTTATCCTTCCTTTATTGACATCTACACAGATTACGGTATTCCGCAACCACAGCGGGCGCCGGGCGCCGGCGGACCGGTACCGTTTTTTGGTTCATCTCAAATAACTTCCAACCAGAAGGGCGCATTCGGATGGAACCAGGCCCTGAAATCAGAGGTAGATGCTTACCGGTTATTTGTTGCCGACGATGCAAAAGCAAAAGTTTTGCGTGATCTGGGTTTTGGTACCGTACTTACACATCAAAAGGACGGTATTGTAAGAGGAACCGGCGCCGTGGTTACTTTAAGCAGTCAGAAAGAAAATTTTTCTA
>CAYHTC010000290.1:0-3256 GCA_964359445.1 uncultured Sediminibacterium sp.
GGTCCATGGTAAACGCAATTTACCGAATATGCTGTAATTCGGTTACCTCATTTGCGGTTGCGACAATAATCCTACCAGTTACAAAAGCAATATTCAGGCAGAGATCCGGGTATGCGGGTGTACTTAAATAATAATTCCCTATCTTTGCGGCATTCATATACTCTCTCTACAGACTGATCACTCTTCCGTGACAAAGTTTATCAAGTCAATTACGGGCAGGTTATATACCATCTGAGCAATTTCAGGTGTTTATTTATTTAAATGATACTATTTTGTTATTCGAACAATTACATCTCATTGAGCCCATCCTGAAGGCGCTCAAGACGGAAGGTTACACAACACCCACACCTATTCAGGAACAATCAATACCCATTCTTTTGGAAGGCAGGGACCTGTTAGGTTGTGCCCAAACGGGAACCGGTAAAACGGCGGCATTTGCTATTCCGATCCTGCAGATGCTGCACAAAGCAAAAGAAGCGGGCAATACCGGCAAAGCCATTAAAACACTCATCTTAACACCCACCAGGGAACTGGCCATACAGATAGACGAAAGTTTTGCGGCATATGGCAGATACCTGAACCTGAAACACCTGGTTATTTTTGGAGGTGTATCACAACAACCGCAAACCAATGCCTTACGCAATGGTGTGGATATACTGATTGCAACGCCGGGCAGATTACTGGACCTGGTGGAACAACGTTTTATTAATCTGTCACAAATTGAAATATTTGTATTGGATGAAGCGGATCGTATGCTGGATATGGGTTTTATTCATGACATCAAAAAAATTATCGCGAAAATTCCGGCCAAACGTCAAACGCTTTTCTTCTCGGCAACCATGCCGGCAGAAATCGCCAAACTATCCGGTACTATTTTGAATAATCCGGCTAAAGTAGAGGTAACCCCGGTTTCTTCCACTGCCGAAACCATTCAGCAATCCATGTATTTTGTAGAAAAAGATAACAAAAAACATTTGCTGATACATTTGCTGAAAGACAAAGCCATACAATCCGCGCTGGTATTTACCCGTACCAAACATGGTGCGGATAAAGTAGTGAAAGAATTGTCGAGAGCGGGTGTAGGCGCGGAAGCCATTCATGGCAATAAATCACAAAATGCCCGTCAGCGGGCCTTAAGCAATTTTAAAAGCGGTCATACCAGGGTATTGGTAGCTACCGATATTGCCGCAAGGGGTATTGATGTAGATAACCTTTCGCACGTAATCAATTTTGAGTTACCGAATATTCCTGAAACCTATGTACACCGTATTGGCCGTACCGGACGTGCCGGTGCCAGTGGTATTGCCTTCTCATTTTGTGATGCGGAGGAAAAAGAGTTTTTAAGAGATATCCAGAAACTGATTTCCAATGCTGTACCGGTAGTTACAGATCATCCTTATGCAATGAGCAATACTTCACTGCATAATATCCCTGGTGTTCAGCAGCGGCCCGTTCAACGTCATTATAACCCTGGTCAGCGCCAATCTTTCAGGGGTGGTGATGCCAGGAGGTATGCAGGCAAACAGCCGGTTAACCGTGGAAATTAATTACTTAATACATCTAAACCCATTTCAATGGCTGTTATTTAATTTCAAAATTCCCTTACTTTTGCGCCCCCTGAGCGGATGTGGCGAAATTGGCAGACGCACTAGACTTAGGATCTAGCGCCGCGAGGCGTGTGGGTTCGACCCCCTCCATCCGCACCATTTGATTTTCAACAATTACACAAGACCCGCTTCAGTGGGTTTTGTATTTTTTTAGGAATTTGCAGTCATAACATCAGTTAAAAGCGTCAAAATCATTTATTTAAGAAAAAAACTGATTTTGTATCATTTCAGAATTATGAACCCGTTTGGTCATATATAAAACCTGAGTTAGAAAGTAAGTACCTTATCACTGTCAACCACCCAATTTGTGAGTTCTGCAAGATTGCTTATTTCCGCGCCCTCAACCAATGGCAGGTTTTTCAACCCTCTTGCTTCGGCACAGCTTCCGCAGATTTTTACTTTTGCCCCCTTATTCAGTGAGAGTTTCAACATTCTTTCAATGTTATAATAACCATTGGGAGTGGTTTGACCGGCAACAGCGCAATTGGCGGCATCCGCCATCAAAAAGATCCTGACTTCCACATCCGGGTGTTCTTTATTAATTTGATTGGCTATTCGTAAGGCATTGTATGCTTTTTCGCTCCCGTAAGGAGCATCGTTGATAATGAATAAGACTTTCATATTTGGCTACATTTAAAATGATAGTATCACACTATGGTTGTTAAATATTTTCCTTCGCATCAGGAATGAGATCATTCGATGTTCTTTAATGAAGCCATAAGCGAGTTAAGCGTGTTGAACAGGGCTATTGCTTCATTATATAGTTCCTCATTATCCTGAACTGATTTGAGCATCATTTCCATATTCATGGTTGAAATGATTGTTTTACCCTCATTCTCATAGATAGCGATTTTACAGGGCATGAAAATAGAAAACTCAGGATGGGTGGTTAACATTTTAGAAGCAAGTTTGGCCTGGCATATTTCGTATATAAAGGCCTTTCTTTTTATTGGAAACCCTTTGCTTTCAAGAATTTCATGGTAATGGTAGGAATGTAATAAGGAAAACTTGTTTTTTTCACATTCTGCCGGAACATTTTGTGCAATTTTTTCGATGGATTGATCACTGACAACTTTAAAAGTAAACATTTCAATCATTCCGTTTGGAGGCATAAAAGCCTGCATGGTTTCCTGTGCCATAATATATTTTTAAATTTTTGACATTTTAATAGAAGCCGGTTTATCATTAATCATAGTCATTGGGATCAGAAATATTTAAAAAACCAGTATTTTTCAACCATCACTTTCGTTAAATGCCACCAGTAACCGGGCTTTTTCATTTTTACAAGCGGAAGTGGCGAACCATAAAAATTACCGCCTGCATAACCTGCTTTACCATCCCCCATCTCAAGGAAACATTGGCCTGAGCCATCAAAGGTTTTCATCTTTGAACCACCGTTTATTTTTTCAGCAATGTTATTTGCCACCACTTCTGCCTGGTAATGTGCAAACACCCCGGCTTTAGGCAAAGGCTTACCTAATTCCAATGGGATAAAAGTTATATCGCCAATGGCATACACATTTGAAAAATTTGTTTCCAATGTGTTGCGGTCAGTTTCAATCCAGCCAGATTTACCCGTTAGCGGGCCTTCCGCAATTACATCGGGACAAATATGTTTGGGGGTATATGCAAGCAGGTCAAATGAGAAG
>CAYHTC010000291.1:0-3231 GCA_964359445.1 uncultured Sediminibacterium sp.
TATGATGACGGGAAAATATTACTGAATGAACCCATCTCAAGGTATCTCCCTGAATTTAAAAAACCGGTGGTACTGGATAAATTCAACCCTGCTGATTCAACGTATACAACGATTCCCGCAAAAAGAGAGATCACTATTCGCGACCTGCTTACACATACATCCGGAGTAGGCTATGCACAAATTGGAAGTGAAACCATGAATGCTATTTATGCTAAGGCCGGGGTGGTAGGCGGTATTGGTTTAAAAGGAGGCCTGCTGGCAGATAATATCAAAAAATTAGGCAGACTACCCCTTGTGCACCAGCCTGGCGAAAAATTCACCTATGGTCTGAATACCGATATATTGGGGTACCTGGTAGAAGTAGTGAGCGGATTAAGCTTAGACCGGTTCTTCCGGAAAAATATCTTTGATCCACTGGGTATGAAAGACACGTATTTCTATATTCCAAAAGAAAAGCAAAGCCGTTTGGCTATGCTGCACTCAGATGACAAAAGCAAACATGTGGTTAACACGTCTGAGATCATCAGCGTAAACGGAACTTTTTACCGGGATTACCCGATACTGGATGGTGGTAGTTTTTATTCAGGCGGAGGTGGCCTGGTTTCTACAGCGTATGATTATGCTATTTTCATGCAGATGCTTTTAAATGGCGGCGATTATAATGGTAAACACCTGTTGAGCAAAAACGCCGTTCGCTTAATGACTATGAGCCAGACCTCACAAATTGAGAATGGGCATTCCATTAAATTCGGTCTGGGCTTTCAGGTAGTAACCGATGGAGATGCGGCCACAAATGTAACCTCTCCCGGAACTTTCAGTTGGGGCGGCATGTTCGCTTCCTCCTACTGGATAGATCCGAAAGAAAAGATAGTGGCCCAGTTTGTTTTACAGCAATACCCTTTCAGTCATGGAGATATTGCGGAAAAATTTAAAGTAGCCGTTTACGGGGCTTTGAAGTAGTTTGGAGTTGGGAGTCAGGAGTTGTAAGTTATAGGTAATAAGTTAAGCTTTTTTCTAACCTATACCCATAACTTATAACTTCCTGTAACTTCTTTTTTACTCCTTCTTCTCACAGGTATTCATGCCCACTAAAGCGTACAGGGGGCAGAAACTGATGAAAGAGGTTGCGAGGAAGACGGCACCCAGCACTACTAAAACCAGGCCGATAGTGCCTGTTACTGTTCCGGTAAAATAAAGAACTGCAAAAACGATTGCGGCGATTACGCGGATGATACGGTCGGTGTTACCCATGTTTTTTTTCATGTTGGCAGATTTATTGTTTTTTAAAATAGGTGATCACTAAAACAATCAGAATCGCGAACAGCAAGCAGCCCATACATACTATTATCAGCTTTAACCATTTGCTTTTCACCTTATGAATGTAAGAAAGTATTTAAATACTATCAGAAATATTCATAAAGGCACAGCCGGGAATCAAACAGGTTTACCATGCCCGCGATAGCGCCACCCCATATAAAGTTGAACTGGCGCCTTTTACCAGTTCTGTCTGCTGTAAATCCAATGGTGGAATTTGCAATATGAGGAAGAAAAAAATAGTAATGGAAGTAAGATTACTTTTTTCATGTGATTACTTTATCCCGGCATCCTGGATATGTATTTTTCTATTTCCTTCACCTGGTCGAGTACCTGTTTGGTTTTGGGTTTGCAGGCTTTGGCTTTGCGGAAGAATTCTTTGGCGGCGCGGAATTCGCGTTTGTTCATGAAAATCTGTGACATGCTCAGATAGGCTACCGCCTCACTTTCTTTATCGGAGATGCCGGCACGGATAGCGGCACGGATATAGCTTTCGCCCTGTTTCAGATCACCCCGCTGCATGGCCATCATACCCAGTTGCAATTTATTGGCCCCCTCTGCTTCAGGCATGGGTGAGCCCAGGTCGGAACTTTTTTTCAGGTGTTTTTCAGCAGCAACAAAGTCCTGCTTCATCATGGCAAGATTGCCAAGAATGGTATAATAAGTGGAGCGAACAGGTTTGTATAAAAGACCGGGATACCAGATCGTTTTCAATATTTTTTCTACTTCTTCTATATTACCCGCTTCCATCGGTTCCTGAATCAGGCGCATGGGTCCGATAAAGAAATGACTCGCCAGGGCAATCACCCCAATGAAATACAGTACAAAAGATGGCCAGAAACCACTCAGGATATTTACGGTTATGGCCAAAGCAATAGCCAGCAACCCTAACCAGAAACGAAACCTGATCAATACATTATAAAACTTCATAACCCGTTTTTGAGAGGAGCAAAGATAGCGGGAATAGGGTGAATATTGGCTATCGAATGTTGAACAGGAGAAAAAGGAAATACCCGTTTAAAAGAAAGTATTGAAGCGGGAATAGGAGAATCTATTATTTTTGCAGCCCGGTAGGGTAATTTGGAGTTAGAAGTTAGGAGTCTGGAGTTGATAATAAAAAACCTAATTCCAGACTCCTAACTTCTAACTTCTGACTTTCTTCCCCCCGGTCCCGTAGTTCAATGGATAGAATAGAAGTTTCCTAAACTTTAGATGTGAGTTCGATTCTCGCCGGGACCACTTAAATCGGTAAACTTCAAAACCGATAATTTAAGAAACCCGCGTAAAACTCAATGTTGGCGGGGGTTTCGTCATTTTAACGCTCCTTTACTTGATTCACCTTAACCCTTTTTAACCCCCTTTCCGAGGTGTCCAAAAAGGTGTCCAACTATTTTTTTCAATTTTGGACACCTTTTCGCCTGAAACGCTTTACCATATTTCGTTTGCCGGTGTTGATTTGGGTAGGATGAAGCTCATACTTGCGGGATAACTCCTCAATAGTACTTCGCTCCCTGAGTGCTTCCAAAACAACTGTTGCTTTGAAATCTGCACCGAATTTGCGTCTGCTTTTCTTTGTCATATATGGTAATTTAAGATGAAAAATTCATTCTTAAATACCTGTCCTTTTTTCGGGGTACATCATAAGACGTTCGTGTTATTATTTAATTTCTAATGGCACCACTTTCTTAAAATCTGCAAAAATATCTGTTCTGTATTCATCCGCTTTTCCTACAAGATTTCCACTTGTATCTAATATATACTTAATCTCCTTTTTCAACTTCATATCTTTTACAGATTTGGTATTGTCAAGCCTACCGTTATAAGTGAGTTGCTTTTCTAAAACATCAATTCTTCTGTCATTGAAAGTGTAGTAAATTTTGTTTTGTCCAGTTTCGCCGTAAATGTTTATTGTGCATT
>CAYHTC010000292.1:0-3222 GCA_964359445.1 uncultured Sediminibacterium sp.
TGCCCCTGGTGAATTTTGAGTAAAAATCGGGATCATTAAAATCAAACGTTCCGTAGTTGTAAACGAAGTCGGTCTGTTGGCTACTGTCGGTGACGCGTATAGCGGTATGACCAAAAGTGGAATACAATTCGTTCCCCAGTGCACAGGTAAGTATACTGATACGCAGGTGGGAGGAGTCGGTCTGTGCAGAAGTTGTCTTACAGCATACAACCAAAACCAATAAAAGCGGAAGCCATTTATTTTTCACAATTATTTTTTAGAAAGATACAGCCCTTCTTATAACTTACAACTCACTATCACTTTCTGCTATAATTCGGAGACTCTTTTGTGATGTATACATCATGTGCATGACTTTCATTGATGCCTGAGTGGGTGATCTTTACAAAGGTTGCCTGTTGCAGGGCCCTGATATCCTTGGCGCCGCAATAGCCCATGCCGGAACGTAAACCGCCCACATACTGGTAAATAATCTCACTCAGGCTTCCTTTATAAGCAACCCGTCCTTCAATACCTTCCGGTACATATTTTTTGGTATCTTCTTCCACATCCTGAAAATATCGGTCGCCACTGCCCTTGCTCATCGCACCCAAACTACCCATGCCACGGTATTCTTTAAACTTACGGCCCTCGTAAATAATAGTATCGCCCGGACTTTCTTCCACGCCTGCAAATACGCTACCCATCATCACTACATTAGCGCCTGCGGCCAGGGCTTTCACCATATCGCCGGTATAACGGATACCGCCATCTGCTATTACCGGAATGCCTTTTCCTTTCAATGCATTACTTGCTTCCATGATGGCAGTGAGTTGCGGAATACCGGCGCCGGCAACAATCCGGGTAGTGCAAATTGATCCGGGACCAATCCCTACCTTAACACAATCAGCCCCTGCTTCTGCCAATGCTTTGGCACCTGCGGCTGTTCCAACATTGCCTGCTATGATCTGTAAATTTTTGAAATTTTTTCTCAATGCCTTCAGCGCCTGTATCACACCTTTACTATGGCCATGGGCGCTGTCGAGCGTAACCACATCTACGCCTACATTCTGTAAAGCAGATGCCCTGTCCATCAGATCCTGTGTAATACCCAGGGCCGCGCCTACCAATAATCTTCCGAGCGAATCTTTACCTGCATTAGGATAATTTCTTAATTGAAGTATATCCCGATAGGTAATCAGTCCGATCAGTTTACCCTGTTTATTCACCACGGGTAATTTTTCAATCTTGTATTGACGTAAGATTTTCCCGGCTTTCTTCAGGTCTGTGCCTTCAGGGGCAGTAATCAGGTTTTCTTTGGTCATCACCTCTTTTACCTTACGATGGTTATCGTGTTCAAAACGAAGGTCGCGGTTGGTAAGTATGCCTACCAGCTTATGCTGTGCATCAATAATGGGAATACCGCCGATTCTGTTGTCCCTCATCAGTTTCAGGGCATCGCCGATCGTTGCATCTATTAGTAGTGTAATGGGGTCAATGATCATACCACTCTCACTGCGTTTTACTTTTCTTACCTGCTCTGCCTGCTTTTCAATACTCATATTCTTATGCAGTATGCCCAGGCCGCCTTCTCTTGCCAGTGCGATGGCTAAACCAGCTTCCGTAACGGTATCCATGGCTGCAGACAGCATAGGAATATTCAATATAATGTCTTTGGTAAGATGGGAACTGATATTGGTTTCGCGGGGTAGTATCTCACTGTAGGCCGGTACCAATAACACATCATCAAATGTGAGGCCTTCGCCAAAAAACCTTGATGGGGCAGACTTGCTGCCGGGTGAAGTGTTTCTTATTGCCATGTGCAAAGATAGTGCTGCCGGTAAATTGCTTCCAAAACTTTTTCTGTCAGACCTGCGTCGTCAGACGTCAGTTATCAGAACTTATAACAGCTTATACATTTTTCCGGGCAGGGAACAAATCACATTTTGTATTTCCAGATTCAGGATTGCGGCGGCAACACTACTGCTGCTCAATCCGCTTTTGATATATAAAACATCAATAGGTGTTCCCTGTTCCTCATTTAACAGGTTTATAATCACTCTTTCCTCAGCACTCAATTCAATAAATAATGCCTTCTGTTTTCTGATGTTCTTTTTCTTTTCCTCCCACCCCATCAGTTCTACCAGTTGTTCTGCACTGGTAAGCAGTATCGCTTTATTCTGGCTGATCAGCTTAAGACATCCGCCGCTTTTCGCGTCAGTAATTTTTCCGGGTATGGCAAACAGGTCGCGGTTATAGTTGTAAGCCAATTCTGCTGTGATCATACTCCCGCCTTTCACTGCCGTTTCAATTACTACCGTAGCATCAGCCATGCCCGCCACAATACGGTTTCGTTTTGGAAAATTGTGTTTGTCGGGCTTACTGTTTTTTCTGAATTCCGTTAACAGACCACCATCACGCAGCATTTCTTTTGCCAGCGATTTATGTTGGGCAGGATATAAGGTATCCATACCATGTGCCAATACACCAATGGTAGGTAACTGATTTTGCAGGCTGGCTTTGTGCGCAAGGGCATCAATTCCAAATGCGAGTCCGCTTACAATCATTACCTGTTGCGATTGCAGCGAATGTACCAGTTGCTCTGTAACCTGTTTGCCATATTCCGTATGATTTCTGGTTCCAACAATGCTTACTATTCTGGTACTGTTCAGATTGGCGTTACCGCGATAATATAAAAGCGTAGGCGGGTCATAACAATGCAATAACCGTTGAGGATAATCTTTGTCTGATATGAATAATGTTTGTAAATGGTGTTTCTCTGTAAAAACGATTTCTGCTTCTGCTTCACTAAAGCCTTTCCACTCTTTCAAACGTCTTGCACAGAGATCGCCAATACCTTCTACTGCGCTTAGTTCCTTTTTCTTTGCCTGGAAAATGGCAGAAGCGTTCCCGAAATGTTCGGTAAGTATTTTGGCTTTTACAGCACCCAACTCCGGTATCATTGTCAGGGCAATTTGGTACAATAACTCTTCCTGCATGGTATTTTCATCTTTCGTAAAACCGTTGCCAATTTTCCGCTAAAAGTGAAAATAAAAAAAGAGTATTTATACGCTATAGCCCCGTTATTGTAAACGTAGTTCTCCTGTTTTGGCTCCTTCCGGCCTCTGTACGGTTATCGGCTACCGGCTTTGCGGCGCCATAGCCTTTATAACTTAAACGTTGGATGCCAATACCCTTGCCAACCAGGTAATCAACGATGGCTTTTGCGCGGTTATCAGAGAGTTT
>CAYHTC010000293.1:0-3218 GCA_964359445.1 uncultured Sediminibacterium sp.
AGAATGGCTTTCATGATAGCAGGATAATAGAGCTCCTGTGTTTCATCAATTTCATGTCTGCCAGGTACACCGGCTGTATGGTAATGGCCGATATAGGTATTATTGTCTTTAATGGTTCTGATTACATCTCCTTCATCAATCTGCATGTGATAAATATAGTAGAGCAATTTAAAGTTAGGTGAGCCGATACGCTTACACAATTCAACGCCCCATTGTGTTCTGTCGCACATATAATCTTTGTGGTCAATTTTACTATTCAGCAATTCCATCGTCAGTATCACCCCCTTTTTTTCTGCCAGGCCGATGATCTGTTTTAATCCGTCCACACAATTACGCAAGCCTGTTTCATCATCCATACCATTGCGGTTTCCGCTGGCACAGAACAGGTTTTTAAATCCTGCATTGGCCACCAGATCAATATGCTCTGTATAATTTTTAATGAGTGTGGCATGGTACTGTTTATCATTCCAGCCTTTGGTTAATCCTATTTCTGCCCCATTGCACATGGAAGAAACCAGGTTATGTTTTTTAAGTGTATCCCAGTCTTTCGGACCAACCAGGTCAATACCTTTTAACCCAATCTCATTGGCAGCCACACATAGCTTATCCAGTGGAATATCATTAAAGCACCAGCGGCAAACAGAGTGGTTAATATTTCCTTTGAGGAGATCGTTTTTCTTTTGTGTTGTTTCTGCGGAAGCAAAAGAAGGCAGGGCGGTACCTGCTGCTAATGCAGCGGAGCCGGCAATGATATTCTTGATGGCAAGCCTTCTGTTAAATGGATTCATCATAATTTTCGAGCATGTAAATATAATCCGATGTTACTTATGCAGCAGAGGCTGTTACAGAATTTGTATTTTTTTTACCACGCATATACAGGAACAAAACTGCAAAAGCAACAATCAGTACAATAGGTATGATTAGTGTGGCGTTGAGTACTTCCGGACCAGCTAATTTCTTGGCTTCATTCATTGCCGCATCCGAAGTATCTCCGGCCGGCAATTTAGCGGCTACCAGTTTATCGTAATAACCGCCCATAAAAATAGTATATACTGATACGGCAAACATTCCCGCACCGCCCATCAGGTTCATACCTACCGCACCGGTTTTAGGCAGGGTTTCAGAAACAAATCCCAGCATGGTTGGCCAGAAATAACATACACCCATACCAAATATAATAGCGCCTACGAATAGCATATTGCCGGTATTATGCCCGAGAAGGTATAAACCAACAGCAGCCAGAATAGCTGAGATTAATAATACACCCGTAGGTGATAACTTATGTACCACCGGCCCGGCAAATCCACGGCCAATAACCATGATACCGGTTTCGATGGTAAGTAATAAGATGGCATTATCAGATACATTCTTTAATAAGACATCAATCCACTGACCGGTAAATAATTCGGTAATGGCTGTTCCGAACATAAGAATGATCATTACAATAAATAAAGGATTCAGTAGTGATTTATACATATCGCCGGCAGACACACCGCTGGCCACCCTTTCGGTAACAGGGAAATCGAGTTTACTGAACAGGTATCCGTAAATAAGCGTAGGTATCGCCATTAATCCCACCTGTATTTGCCAGCCAACGCCCATTTTATCAAGGAAAAATACCAATAAAGTACCAATCACAATACCCCCCGGAAACCATAGATGAAAGTGGTTGAGTTTAGTGGTCTTGTTGTCTGGATAGATGGTAGCCACTAATGGGTTACAGGCCGCTTCTACCGTTCCGTTGGCAATGCCGATGAACAAGGTTGAGATAAACAGGCTCCAGTATCCACCGGCGAAAATAGTAAGCAGTATGCCGGCTAAATGAAATACAAACGCAACAATGAGCAGGCGCTTCATGCCAATGATATCCACTATAAAACCGCCGATGATCACCGCGAGTGGGAAGCCCCAGAAAGCAGTGGCAGCAATGGTTCCAAGCTGAGCCGCGTTTAATTCAAACTGAACGCCTAGGCGCCCCAGTATACCGGCTCTGATGCCGAAAGAAAGAGAAGTTACTAATAGGGCCAGGCAACTGGCCACAAATAATTGGCTACGTTGAGGGGTAGTCTGCATATCGTTATGGTTAATATGGAAAAACAATCAGTCGTTAAATGTAAATTTTTATTTTTAAAACGGGATTGATAAAATTATATAAACATCAAAAATTTTCATAAGCTTTACACCCGTTGCTTCTTTCAGACGCAAGCGGTCAATATATCATCAGAAAATAATAAAATAGTATAAGTTATGAATCGTAAACTCAGAATGGGTATGGTAGGTGGGGGCAAAGATGCCTTTATCGGAGCCATTCACCGCCTCGCCGCCAATATGGATGGCCTTATCGAAATTGTATGTGGCGCACTAAGTATTAACCCGGAGATTGCAAAAGACTCCGGTGAGATGCTTTTTTTGCCAGCCGATCGTACCTATCTCACTTTTGATGAGATGATTACCAAAGAAAGTCTGCTGCCCGCGGATAAGCGGATGGATTTTGTAACCATTGTTACACCCAACTTCGCACATTTTGCCCCGGCGATGATGGCACTCGATCATGGCTTTAATGTGGTGATTGAAAAGCCCATGACTTTTACACTTGATGAAGCCAAACAATTAAAAAAGAAAGTAGAAGAAACCGGTTTAATTCTTTGTCTTACCCATACTTATTCCGGCTACCCCATGGTAAAGCAGGCCAAAGCCATGGTGCGTGAAGGGGTATTGGGTAAAGTGCGCAAGGTTTGGGTAGAATACCCGCAGGGATGGCTTAGTAAATTAAGTGAGAGGGAAGGCAATGCGCAGGCAGCCTGGAGAACCGATCCTAAAAAATCGGGTAAGAGTGGCTGTATGGGAGATATTGGTACACATGCGGCACATCTGGCCGAATATATTACCGGTGCAAAAATCACTCACCTCTGTGCCGATCTGAATATTATGGTGGAGGGCCGTGTACTGGATGATGATGGTAATGTGTTATTGAAATTTGATAACGGCGCGGCCGGTGTACTCATGGCATCGCAGGTGGCCGCCGGTGAAGAAAATGCGTTGAAGATTCGTGTATATGGAGAGAAGGGCGGTATTGAATGGGCACAACATGAACCTAATACTTTATTGGTTAAATGGCTGGACCAGCCAACACAAATTTTAAGAGCCGGTGGTAATTATGGTGATCGCTTATCCGGCTTCGCCACTCATAACTGCCGCACCCCCGGTGGCCATCCCGA
>CAYHTC010000294.1:0-3198 GCA_964359445.1 uncultured Sediminibacterium sp.
CGAAAGTATTGCCAAATTGCCAAAAATACAAGGTGGTGAACCTGCACAAAATATCAGCAGGGATCTTAATAATGTTTTTCTGAAAGCCAATAATGTGTTGAAAGAATTTAAAGATGAATTCATCAGCACGGAACATTTGCTGCTGGCATTAATGCAGGTAAATGATGATACCGCAAAGACTTTAAAAGCTGCCGGACTTACAGAAAAGGGCTTGATAACAGCTATCAGGGATTTACGAAAAGGGGATACCATTCAATCGCAAACACAGGAAACGCAATTGAATACCTTCAATAAGTTTGCCAAGAACCAGAATGAACTGGCAAGACAGGGCAAACTGGATCCGGTAATTGGCCGGGATGAAGAAATTCGAAGAACCCTGCACATATTAACCCGTAGAACTAAAAACAATCCAATACTGGTAGGAGAGCCTGGCGTTGGTAAAACAGCCATTGTAGAAGGACTGGCCATGCGAATCATTAACGGGGATGTACCGGATAACCTGAAATCAAAAACGATTTTCGCATTGGATATGGGCCAGTTGATTGCGGGGGCTAAATACAAAGGCGAATTTGAAGAGCGTTTGAAAGGCGTGGTAAAAGAAGTAGCTGCCAGTGACGGGGAGATTATTTTGTTTATTGATGAAATTCATACTTTGATTGGAGCCGGTGGCGGCGAAGGTGCCATGGATGCAGCTAATATTTTAAAGCCGGCATTGGCCCGTGGAGAATTGAGGGCCATTGGTGCAACTACATTGAATGAATTTCAAAAATATTTTGAAAAAGATAAAGCGCTGGAACGCCGGTTTCAGAAAGTGATGATCAATGAGCCCGGCAAAGAGGACGCTATTTCCATTTTGCGCGGATTAAAAGACAGGTATGAAACACACCACCATGTGCGGATAAAAGATGAGGCGATCATTGCTGCAGTTGAATTGTCTACCAGGTATATGACAGATCGATTCCTCCCGGATAAAGCAATTGACCTGATTGATGAAAGTGCAGCCAAACTTCGCCTAGAAATGAATTCAATGCCGGAGGAACTGGACAAACTGGAAAGACAGATACGTCAGCTCGAAATAGAACGGGAAGCCATCAAACGCGAGAATGATGAAGAAAAACTCAAAGAGCTGAACATTGAGATAAGTAACCTGGCAGTGGAAAGAGACACGTTAAAATCGAAATGGAAACAGGAAAAAGAACTGGTTGAAAAAGTGCAGAATGCCAAAGTCAGGATAGAAGAGTTAAAACAGCAGGCTGAACAGGCCGAAAGAAATGGGGAATATGGTAAAGTAGCCGAGATACGGTACGGCAAAGTGAAGGAACAGGAAACGCTTATTACTCAGGTAACCGAGCAGATTGAAAGCTCTACGGATAAGCGGCTGCTTAAGGAAGAAGTGGATGCAGAAGATATTGCTGAAAATGTGGCCAAGGCTACGGGCATACCTGTTTCGAAAATGTTGCAAAGCGAGCGGGAGAAACTATTGCATTTAGAAGACGAATTGCATAACCGCATAGTGGGGCAGGAAGAGGCCATTACCGCGGTAGCAGACGCTATCCGCAGAAGTAGGGCAGGATTACAGGATCCTAAAAAACCGATTGGATCATTTATCTTTTTAGGTACAACCGGAGTAGGTAAAACAGAGCTTGCCAAAGCTTTGGCCGAATACCTGTTTGATGATGAAAGTATGATGACCCGTATCGACATGAGCGAGTATCAGGAAAAACATACAGTATCGCGTTTGGTAGGGGCTCCACCGGGATATGTTGGGTATGATGAAGGTGGACAATTAACGGAAGCCGTTCGTCGCAAACCTTATAGCGTGGTTTTGCTGGATGAAATTGAAAAAGCACACCCTGATGTCTGGAATGTTTTGTTACAGGTATTGGATGACGGACGTTTAACAGATAACAAGGGCCGGGTGGTGAATTTTAAGAATACGATTATTATCATGACCAGTAATATTGGTAGTCACCTGATTCAGGATGCCTTTGAGAATGTAAATGATAATAATGTAGAAGAAGTTACGGATAAAGCGAAAGTGGAAGTAATGGGCCTGCTTCGTCAAACCGTACGTCCTGAATTTTTGAATAGGGTAGATGAGATTATCATGTTCAGTCCTTTAATGAAAAGACAGATCATGGGAATTGTGAAGATACAGTTGGAAGGGTTGAAACAATTAGTGTCTGAGAATGGAATTACGCTCAGTTTTAGTGAGTATTTGTTGGAATTTCTTGCTGAACAGGGATTTGATCCGCAATTTGGAGCGAGGCCTTTGAAACGCCTGATACAAAAACTGATTATCAACTCATTAAGTAAAAGGATTTTGGCTGGGGATATTGATAAAAGCAAAACCGTATTGGTTGATGTTTTTGACGGGGTAGTGGTTTTTAGAAATGAGGATGAAGGGGTAAGTGTAAGCAAAAAGGTATAATCAAACAAAGCCGTGGCGGAAATACCACGGCTTTTCCATTACTTACAGGAACAATTGGTTTTTATTCCTCTGTTTTGTTTTTTAATGCCATAAGCAGGGTATAAGCGCCTTTGGTGACGATTTGTTTCCCTGTAAGTATATTTTTGTTCTTAATTTCAACGAAGCCATTTTCCTTTATTCCGGTTTCTATGGCCGTCATGGTGAATTGGTTAGCTGGCCCGGCAACGAAAACATAATTTCCACCTTCAAAATTGATAATTGCCTCCTCCGCGATAGTCATGGATGAAAGACTTTTGATTTTCAATTCTGCATTCATATACATTCCGGGTAACAATGCTTTGTCATACTGATCAAAATGGCAATGAACTTCCGCTGTTCTCTCTGCAGACAGGTCTCTGCTGATTACACTGATCTCACAAAGGTGCTTTTTTTCGGGTTCATTATTGGTATAGGCAAGTAATCGTTGGCCAATAAAAAGCTTGTCTATATCTTTTTCAAACACTTTTAAATTCAGGTGTATGTCTGAAGGGTTTACCAGGTCGAAAAGAATATCGGATGGATTTACATACTTGCCGATATTCACATTTACCTTGGAAACAAAACCATTGATGGGGGAATAAATGGTTACGCTTTTTGATAGGTTGCTTTCAGATATTGTTTGGGGATTAATATTTATCAATTTAAGTTTTTCAGCCAAAGCGCTAACTCTTATATTTTGATTAGAGTATACCATTTGTGCCTGTTGAAATACCTTATCGCTGCAGATC
>CAYHTC010000295.1:0-3170 GCA_964359445.1 uncultured Sediminibacterium sp.
CTGGCATTATTATTATCGGCCCGGAACTCCACACTTTCCATTCCCCATTGTTCAAAAGCAAATTGCAGTAACAAAAATTTACAGTGCGCATTGAGTCCGCTACCCTGGAATTTTTTTCCATACCAGGTATACCCTAACTGTACCGTTTTCTGCAAAAACTGGATATCATAAAAACGCGTACTGCCCGCATACTCACCTGTACGTTTATCAAACACGATAAAAGGATATTCCTTACCCGCAACCCTTGCCGCTAATGCAGAATCAATATACTTCGTAAAATTTTCTTCCCCCGCTACACTTACCAGTGAATAGTTCCATAATTCCGGTTCATTCAATGCAAAAAACAGCAAATTGTTGCAGTCTTCCGCAGTTAAAGGACGCAATAAAACGCAATCATCCTCCAGGATAAAATCATTATTAATTTCAAATACATTATACATCTCTAAAAAAGATAATTTAGCGGCTGATTAGTCGTTCCGGATAACCGGGCCCATGCCCGGAATAACTAAATTTACAAGTTAATCGAATCAAAATAAACAGTATGTGTGGAATAGTTGGTTACACAGGTCACAGGGAAGCCTATCCTGTGATCATCAAAGGTCTTAAACGTTTGGAATATCGCGGTTATGATAGTTCGGGGGTTGCATTATTAAACGAAGGCCAACTGAACGTATTCAGAAAGAAAGGGAAAGTGGCCGAACTGGAAGAGAGTGTGATAGGAAAAGATCTTCAAAGTCATATGGGCATCGGCCATACCCGCTGGGCCACCCATGGCGAACCGAGCGACAGAAATGCGCACCCCCATCAATCGCAAAGTAGTGAATTGGCGATGATACACAATGGGATCATCGAGAACTATACGCAAATCAAACAGGAACTGCTTTCCAAAGAGTACCATTTTAAAAGTGATACGGATACAGAAGTACTATTGAACTTTATTGAAGACATCAAAAAAAATAACGACTGCAGTTTGGAAGAGGCCTTACGTATTGCCCTGAAACGCGTAGTAGGCGCTTATTGCATTTTATTAATATCGAATGATGACCCGGATACCATTATCGCCGCCAGGAAAGGCAGTCCGCTGGTAATTGGTATCGGCAAAGGTGAACACTTTCTGGCAAGTGATGCCTCTCCTATTATTGAATATACCAAGGAAGTTGTGTATGTGAACGATTATGAAATAGCGATTGTTCGGCCGGATGAACTGATCTTAAAAAATCTCGGTAACGAAAAACAAACACCCTTCATCACCAAACTGGATATGGAACTGGCCGCTATTGAAAAAGGTGGTTATGATCATTTCATGCTCAAAGAAATTCATGAACAACCCGAAGCCATTTTCGATTGCTTACGCGGAAGATTACTTACTCAAACCGGCCAGATTAAGATGGCGGGTATTGAAAATAACCTGGATGCTTTTATCAAAGCGCCACGCATCATCATTGTTGCCTGCGGAACCAGTTGGCATGCGGGTTTAATAGCGGAATACCTGATCGAAGAATTATGCCGTATTCCGGTAGAAGTTGAATATGCCTCTGAATTCCGGTACAGAAACCCTGTTATACACAAAGGCGATGTAATCATTGCCATCTCCCAAAGCGGCGAAACAGCGGATACACTGGTGGCCCTGGAAAGTGCAAAAGAAAAAGGCGCTTTTATTTTTGGTGTGGTAAATGCAGTGGGCAGCAGCATTGCCAGGCTTAGTCATGCCGGCGCTTACACTCATTCCGGCCCGGAAATCGGCGTAGCCAGTACCAAGGCATTCACCGGCCAGTTAGCCGTTCTAACCATGATGGCACTGAAGATAGGATATGCAAAAGGCGCCATTGATCAACCAAGGTATCAGCAACTGATGCAGGACCTGGAAGCGGTTCCTGAAAAAGTAAGAGAATTATTACAGGATACTTCCAATATTCAACGCATTGCCGCCAAATACAAAAATGCCACCGACTTTCTTTTCCTGGGCAGGGGCTATAATTTTCCGGTTGCACTGGAAGGCGCCTTAAAACTAAAAGAAATCTCATACATACATGCAGAAGGTTATCCGGCAGCAGAGATGAAACACGGACCCATTGCTTTGGTGGATGAAAAATTGCCGGTTGTTTTTGTAGCCACCAAAGACTCTTACTACCAAAAGATCATTTCTAATGTGCAGGAAATAAAGGCAAGGAAAGGGAAAGTAATCGCAGTAGCCACTGCAGGCGATGAAGTGATACCGGGTATGGCAGACGATGTGATGTTTGTACCTGACGCGGATGAAGCCATTGCTCCCATGCTAAGTGTGATACCCCTGCAATTATTAAGCTATTATACCGGGTTTGCCAAAGGATTGGATGTTGACAAACCGCGCAACCTGGCTAAAAGTGTAACAGTTGAATAAACAGTCATCCGGCTGATTGTTAACCAGAATTTTTGATTTAAAAATAACCGAATGGCACAAAACATTATTTATAAAACACCCCTTAACGCGTTAGGCTATCATTTCATCAAAGACAAATTCATACCCAGGGGTAAAAATGAATATTACCTGCGTGATATGCAAATCAAAAACGGTATACATTACCGAAGACTTTCCGCGCATGAAATAGAGCGGTTGGTTCGTAATGGTAATACCAGTGATGACTGGAATAATATCCTGGTTTCGGATGCCTTTAATCCGGAACTGGTTAAAAACTGCAAGTTCTATGGCCTGGTAAGGATAGGAAAACTGGAACCTTTTTGTATGGGCTTCAGCGATCTGAAAGCGCCGGTAGGTTTATACAATTCCACCATCATCAGTTGCGATTTCGGAGATAATGTGGTTATTGATAATGTTAATTATCTCTCCCACTATATTATTGGCAGTGAGGTAATCATTACCAATGTAAATGAACTGGTAACTACTAACCACGCCAAATTCGGGAACGGAATTATTAAGCAGGGTGAGGAGGAAAATGTACGTATCTGGGTAGAAATATGCAATGAAAATACGGGCCGCCGCGTTATGCCATTCAATGGTATGCTGGCCGGCGATGCTTATTTATGGAGCCGGAGCCGCGATGACGATGCCTTACAGGAAAAATTTAAACTCTTTACAGAACAGAAATTTGATAACAGGCGCGGGTACTATGGAAAAATCGGCGACCGTACCGTGATCAAAAATTGTAAAATCATCAAAGATGTTTGGGTAG
>CAYHTC010000296.1:0-3136 GCA_964359445.1 uncultured Sediminibacterium sp.
AGATTGACGGGCCTACCAAAGAAGTGATGGGACTTGATAGCCTGCGTGCAAAGTTTGAGGCCTTTAACTGGACAGTGACAGAAATGAATGGGAATGATATGGATGATACAGTGGCTACACTGAACAAAGCAAAATCGCTCACGGGCCATGGTAAACCCATCTGTATTCTGATGAAAACAGAAATGGGTAAAGGCATCGACTTTATGGAAGGTACCCATGAGTGGCATGGCATCTCACCTAATGACGAACAGTTAACTAAGGCATTGGCACAATTGCCTGAAACATTAGGAGATTATTAATTGCACCGCTCAGCTTTTTAATGAGAACATTTGCAGGCTGGCTTTTCTGGCAGGAATATAGGCAGCCAGTATGGCAATGAATGCTACTGTGCCTGTTACCAAAATAAAATCGGCGGCTACTAATTTTACCGGATAATAATCAATGATAAAAGTATTGCCCCCCAATTTGATCACCTGAAAACGGATTTGTATCCAGCAGATAATGGTTGCCAGCAAAATGCCGCCACCACCACCCATGGCCGCCAGTAATAATCCTTCGCTTAAAAAAATACGCTGAATCTTTTGTTCACCGGCCCCCATGGCTTTTAATACAGCGATATCCGTTTGTTTTTCCAATACCAACATGGTTAATGCGCCAATCATATTGAAAGCAGCTACAATCAGTATCAGCGATAAAATACCATAGATCACCCATTTCTCTACCTGCATAACAGCATACAGGCTTTTGTTTTGCTCGTAGCGTGTTTCAACAAGAAATGAATTACCCAGTTGTGCCTGAATCAATTTTTTTACTTTATCCGGATCATCGGATACTTTTATTTCGATGGCGCTATATTCATCAGCGGCCATACCCAGCATATATTTTACAAATGCCAGATTACTGAATACGTATTTATTATCAAAATCCTGCTGCACAGCAAAAGTGCCTGCCGGTGTAACGTTGAATGAATTCAGGCCGTCATCGGCAATCAGTTTGGCGGCCTGCCGGTTAGGCAGGTAAATAGTTACCGGATACAATCCCTGTTCAACATTCAGGCCGGCGGCATTTTCAATGCCCGCCCCTACTACCAGTTTGGGTTCCTGAATGGTACCTGTTTCAAATTTGCCACGGGGTATATGTTTGGCATTGCTGATCTGATTGATAGAAGTAAATTTTTCATCAACGCCCTTAATAGAAACAATTGTTTGAAAAGCGCCGTTCAGCACTGCTTTCTCTTCTGCCACAAAACTGAATACAGCAACACCCTTTGTTGATTGAATCTGTTGCAGTTGGGATGGAGAAATATGAAAAGTTTTACCGCGGGCAGGTACAATGCGCATGTCGGAATAAAAATCCGCATACAATCCTTTTACCAGATCTTCAAAGCCATTAAATACACTCAGTACAATAATCAGTGCGGCGCTACCCACCGCAATCGCTACCATACTGATCCATGCAATGATATTGATGGCATTGGTAGATTTGTTGGATCTGAAATATCGCCAGGCGAAGAGGAGGTTCAAGTTTTAGTTTATTGGTTTATTGCTTCTCCGTTAGTGGAACTGTCTTCTTTCTTTTCTTCCCCTATCTTTTTAAAGATTTCTTCCATCTTAAACACATAATCAAGGGTATCATCGTGGTAAAAATGCAGTACGGGTATCCGGCGCAATTGATGTTTTACCCTGGTGGCCAGTTCCTTTTTTATTTCCCATGCTCTTGATTCAATGGTTTTCATAACCGCTGCCGTGTCTTTTACCTGAAAAATACTCAGGTAAATACGTGCTTCCAGCAGATCAGGGGTCACTTTTACAGAAGATATAGACACCATACCTCCATCGATCATGCCAAGGCCCAAACGCCTGAAAATATCATTCAGTTCTTCCTGTAAAGCACCTGCAACCTGCCGCTGACGTTTTCCCTCCTCCATATTCTAACATTTGATTGACTGCAAAATTACTTACTTTGCGCTGTTTTAAGTGTTTTATCCTTTATGAAGCGATTTTCGAGAATACTGTTTTACCTGAGAACACAGAAGCGGAATATACTATTGTATGTATTTTTCAATCTGTTATCCATCCTTTTTTCACTGGTTTCCCTTGCCATGCTGGCCCCCTTCCTGCAAATGCTGTTTGGAATAGAGAAATTGATCAATGTAGCGCCTGAGTGGCAGTTCAATGCCTCCGGCTTGTTGAAGTATTTAAAATATATCATTAGTCAATTCATTACCCAACACAATGAAGTTTATGCACTGGGCGCTATCTGTTTGATCATAGTGGTATCTGTATTTTTCAAAAACATGTTCACCTATCTGTCGTTCCGTGTATTGGCACCAATGCGTAACTATGTTATGACCAAACTCAGGTCTGACCTCTATTCCAAAATACTGGAACTGCCTGTTGGTTTCTTCACTGAACAAAGGAAAGGTGATATCATTAGCCGGATGAGTAATGATGCCAATGAAGTGGAGTGGAGTGTGATGAGTACTTTAGAGGGCCTGATCCGTGACCCGTTAACGATTCTGATCTACCTGGTTACCCTGGTGTATATCAGTCCTGCATTATCCTTATTCTTACTGGTATTATTACCGCTTACCGGATTTATTATCGGACGTGTGAGTCGTTCTTTAAAAAAGCAGTCAACCCATTCACAGGAACAACTGGGCACGCTGATGTCGATACTGGATGAAACCCTCGGTGGGTTAAGGGTGATTAAGGCTTTTAATGCAGAAAAGATATTACGCGGCAAATTCTTCAGCACGAATGATAACCTGAACCATATTCGTAACCGGATGAATTTTCGCCGCGATCTTGCCTCTCCTATGTCGGAATTTCTGGGTGTATTGGTATTGTCGTGCATATTATGGTTTGGTGGTAAACTGGTACTGAACCATGAGGCCGGATTGGGCGCGGATAGTTTTATAACCTATATACTGATCTTTACACAGATCATCAATCCGTCTAAATCCTTATCCACAGCCTTTTACAATGCGCAACGCGGTAGTGCCGCCATTCAGCGGATAGAAGAAATTTTACTGGCCCCGGTAACTGTAACAGATCATCCGGAGGCAAAACCCATTACCGCCTTTCACCATAGCCTTGAATTTAAAAACGTTTATTTTGCTTATGAAGATAAAATT
>CAYHTC010000297.1:0-3124 GCA_964359445.1 uncultured Sediminibacterium sp.
CGGTAGTCCCTCCTTGTATACTATTTCAGGGAAACGAATATAACAATGATAGGCTCCGCGAAAAACAGTTTGATTGTTTAGCTAGTTTTAGTTGTCAATGATAGTGGACATTGGTTCTCCTTTTTTTTAAAACATTTTCACTTCCTTATCTTCGCCCCCCATGGGACAAAAAAAACGCATCCGCTTCGAAGCCATCAAACATTTCCCGAATGTGCTGGAATATCCGCGGGATATGCAGGGCAAATGGAACAGCTTTTTTAAAAATGAAGCGCCCGTTACCTTAGAACTGGCCTGTGGCAAGGGTGAATATGCCGTGGGGCTGGGCAGGTTATATACCAACAGGAATTTTATAGGTATTGATATCAAAGGCAACCGCATCTGGCGCGGGGCCAAAACGGCGCTGGATGAAGGGCTGGCCAATGTGGCTTTTATTCGCTCACATATTGATAAGATTACCGATTATTTTAGCCCCGGCGAAGTTTCTGAAATATGGATCACTTTCCCGGATCCTCAACTGCGCGGTTCAAGATCAAAGAAAAGACTTACCCATCCCGGATTTCTCAGGCTATACCAAAAAATTTTACAGGAAGGCGGTCTGGTACACTTAAAAACCGATAGTCCTGATCTTTACCAATTTACTTTAGCGGTTATCAACTTATTTGAACTGGAATTGTTAGAACAAACGGACCATGTATATGAACAGGAAATGATCAAACCTGAGTTGCTGATTAAAACACATTATGAAAGTCTTGACATAGCCCAAAGCAACCGGATACATTATATTTGTTTTCGGCTGAACAAAGAACTGCCATTAGAAAAAGATGACACGCTAAAATAATTATTGAGTGAGCCGGACATTGACTGAAGGAATTGATTTTTACCATAACGAACATGGGTACATGGTGCTTACCGAAAAGTATCATCTCGAAAAAGGCCATTGCTGCGGCCATGGCTGCCGGCATTGCCCCTACCAATATGAATCGGTACCGGAACCCCGCCGGTCTGAATTATTTGCACAAAAAGAAAAATCTTCTGCCACTTAGCTGTACATTGTTATAATAAATTCATCAACTTTTGGCAACGCAAAAAAAATCAGAAAAGTTAAAAGCGGTATTACCCAGCGGCAAAAAAGACAGTTCCTTTTTTGAACAGGTATACGATATAGCCAGGCAAATACCCAGGGGCCGCGTAACCAGCTATGGCGCCATTGCCGCATATCTCGGAACCAAAATGAGCGCCCGCATGGTAGGCTGGGCCATGAACGGCGCACACGCGCAGACCGGTATACCCGCACACAGGGTAGTAAACCGCAATGGCATGCTATCAGGTAAAATGCATTTTGGCACACCCACCCGCATGGAAGAATTACTCAAGAAAGAAAAAATAAAAGTGGTGGATGATGTAGTCGTTGACTTTGCAAAAAAGTTCTGGGATCCGGCTAAAGAACTTTCGCTTTAGGTATAATACGGACTAATCAACCAATACACCACCGGTCCTGTTACAGCAACATACAACCATAAAGGCCAGGTAATACGCGCTAATTTTTTATGCAGGGCATACTCAGCCGTTAAGGCACGATAAGCGGTAAATAAAATGAAAGGCAATATTATTGCAGCTAAAAAAATATGCGTTGCCAAAATAAAATAATAGGCTACCCGAACATTACCAACCAGTAACTTTTCTTCTTCAGACACCAACCCATCATGGTTACTGTCACCAAACTTTGCTTCACCTGCCAGTATATGGTGGGCGATATAAGATACCAGAAATAAAACAGAGAGAATTAAGGCAGTTGTCATTAGCCGCTTATGCAACCGGTATTTACCATTCTTCACAGCAACCAATGCCGCTACCAGCAACAGGGCAATAGCAGAATTAATAAAGGCATTAATGGTTGCAAAAATATGTACGTTGAAACCGGGATCAAGTTCCAGCCTGAACTTGCCAAGTACTACAACGGCCGTGAATACTATAACAGAAAAAATACCGATAAGCCATTTGGCTGTTTTATCATTTTTAGTGATGGATGCAGGGAGCATTTTGGTTTATTGATTTATTGGTTTATTGGTTTCCAGTTACCGGTAACCGCTTTCTAAATATCATCCATTAATTTTTCTACGGCCGCGCATATACACAACAAAAAATATTATAAGCGTAATAACGATCAGCCATAACCAGCTCAGGTCAATGATTTCAGTGAAGACGGAACTTTTTTGGGTTTTATCTTTCTCTAACATCAGCAATCCAATATCGCGGGCAAGTTTAGAGAGGGAAACTGAATCCAGGCCATTGTAATAGCCACGAACCTTGTAGGCTTTGTCTATCAAAACAAAACGGCTGGTGTGCACAAAATCAGGACTGACGGGTTCCTCAGTGAACTTATCAACCTTCAACTCTTCAAAGGCAAATTTGTAAATAGAATCTCTGCTTCCGGTAAG
Source organism: uncultured Sediminibacterium sp. (assembly GCA_964359445.1). GTDB lineage: Bacteria > Bacteroidota > Bacteroidia > Chitinophagales > Chitinophagaceae > Sediminibacterium. The sequence goes on from CAYHTC010000297.1 coordinate 2,439, forward strand.
CATCCACCAGTTATCATGATTTACATGAAACCTGTCGGCATAGTCTTTCAATACCGGAACACTATCTCTTAACGGATCTATGGAAAATGAAATGAATTGTACAATAGAAGTGTCAACTTTTTTTCTGATATCTCCACCCCTGATAAATGATTGCTGGAGTTTAAACATATTGGCTGTTAGCCTTGGGCAAATACTGCGGCAACCGGTGAAGAAAAAGTCTGCCACAATAATCTTGCCCGGTTTATCATACAGGCTAACCGTATTACCCAATTGATTTTGCAAACGGATATTGGCAGTGGTATGCCAGATACTATCTGTGATCATTTTACCATTATCCACACGGGTTATCACGGTATCCAACAAATATTTTCTTGGCAAATCCACCGCGCCTTCGCTGGCATATTTCAGTACCAGGTAACAGAAAACGGGTAAGAGTACCGCCACAGCAAGTCCTGACAGCGCTTTTTTATTCATAGTATACAGATAAGTACAAAAAAACCATCGCCATACAATGCGATGGTTTTGAAAATATTTGAAGAGAGAGAATCACCAACTATTCTTATTCCACTACTTTTTTTTCTTCAACAGGCGTAACAGTTTCTGTTTTTTTCTCTTCGTGTTTTGCTTCGGCTTTCTTCTCTACCTTAATGGTACTTCTTTCTTTAAAATACGGGTCATAGGTATTT
>CAYHTC010000298.1:0-3120 GCA_964359445.1 uncultured Sediminibacterium sp.
AAAATCTTTATCAATGATCCGCCCGGCAAAACTTTCATCTAATAATTCTGATTTCACACAGGCTGTGATAGTTTTAAAACCAAGATCAATAAATTCATGGATCAGTTCTGTGGTATCTCTTTTCCAGAGTGGAAAGTAAGCGGAGAATCCCTGCCCGGCCAGTTTGTCTTCACGGTATTTTCTCAGGTCCTCTAAAAAAATATCACCAAAAACAGAATGTGTAAATCCTTCCCCATGCAAATCCGTCATGAGCTTTGCCATGGTATCGTTGTATTCGCTCATGGTGGGCTGGTCATTCATTCGTAACTGTTGCAGGGGAATGCCCAGTTCCATTGCCTGCCGTTCCAGCAATCCGGCACGTACGCCATGCATGGCAACACGGTTGTAGGTATTGTTTACGCTGGTTAGTAACCGCTCAATACTATACGACTTATTTTGAAGTGTATGATACAATGCCAGTGCGCTATCTTTTCCGCCACTCCAGTTAAATATGCTTTTGTATGACATGCGTAATTTTAATTTTTAATGTTAACAGCAATGCCACTTACCATCAATACTACTTTATCGGCCTGTTGTGCTATGTATTGATTGGTCCATCCCTGCAGATCGGTAAATTTTCTGCCTGTCTCTGTTTCTGCATGAACACCCATACCTATTTCATTACTGATGATAAAAAATGTAGCCCCTGTTTTTTTTAACTTATCTATTTCTTCCTTGATTGCCCTGAGCGATTGTGCCACATCGTATTTATATAATGAAAAGAAATTGGTAAGCCATAAAGTAACGCAATCAATGACAACCACTTTATTGGCAAGATCCAGGTTGCCGACATAAAACTGCTCTTCAATACTTGTCCACCTTTCATCCCTGTCGTCTTTGTGGCGTTGAATCCGCTGTTCAAATTCGGCGTCATTGGGATACACTTTTGCGGTAGCGATATATACAGGATGCCCGGACAGTTGTAGTGCTTCATTTTGCGCATAACTGCTTTTACCGCTTCTGGCGCCGCCTGTGATGAATATAAGGCTGTTGGCCGGGGTGCAACTATTATCTCCCATTGAATAAAAATTTTTCTCTGAATAAGGTGTATTTATTCTGTAGATCTTTTAAGCAACCTGCACAAAGACAATCAGGATAACGTTCTTCTATAAAGGCGGTTTCTTTTAATGAGAGTGTAACAGAGGTACACTGGCAGTGGGCGATATCACCTACTTTGCATTCAAATGTATTACCGCATCGCGGGCAGCTTTTTTGTTCATGCTTATGCATAAGCGGTTGTTTAAACGGGTTTTGTAAAAGATAAAGCCTTCCGCTGAATAAGGAAGGCTTTATACTCTTTATGCCGCCTGTAAGCGCAGCGAAGGATAGCGTTTTTGTAAGGCTTCAAATCCGCCATATAAAACACCACTGTATATGATATTACCCAGTAACATATTTTTCAGGAACGGGATTGCCTGTACATAGCATTGCACGAAACCGTGCCAGTCGGCAGTTAGCGCCCTGCCTGTGGTAACATCCAATCCACCACCAAGCCATACACCAAAATCTGTAATCAGCCAATGCGCCAATGCTGCTGTAACAGCGGCTGTTACCACGCTTTTAAAGTTCACTTTTTTTACGTACTTGCCTATCAGCACCATAACGGCGAAAGCGCCATAGGTCCAGAGCCATCCGTTGTACAGCAAACCATTGCTGTGCGCTCTATAAAAGAGTTGCATCATCACCACATCGCTGGCAAACAGGGCCAGTAACGGAAAGAAATAGCTTTTCCATCTGCTGCTAAAGTACGTGCCGCCAAACAGCGCCATGGAACCGATGGGTGTGAAATTGGCAATTGGCGATAAAAGCTTACCTGCGCTCATTACCCTGAGTAAACCTGCGATAACAATAAACAGGATAAGCAGGGTGGTTCGCGGATTGATTTTTTTAAGTGACATGTCAGTGGATTTATGGTATTGAATTTAGAATTGAATATCTATACCGGCCATCATATTAAATTGCCTGCTGTTATAGCCAACAATATCAAAATACTGTTGATTGGTAATATTGTGCAGGTCAACAAATAACCTTGCTGTTTTATGTAACTGGTATCCCATAAAACAGTTAATGGTATAAAAAGAAGGCTGTTCAGTTGGCCCAAAGTCATACTGCCCTTTTAAACGGGTGCCAACATACCTGAATGACGGGGTGATGGTCAGGCCTTTGCAGGGCTGCAGCGTTAATGCACTGCTTGCAATAAACTTAGGTCTGCGGTACAGGTTACTTATTTTTATACCGCTTTGTGTACCCTGCCCGTCAACAAATGAAAAATTATTCTGCCAACTGCCGAAGCCCGCCAGTTGTACATTGCTTTCTATTTCAAATCCATAATCATTTTGTTTATCTCTGTTGATGTACCTGCTGTTATAGGTTGCGGGGTCGGTATAAAAAATAACCAGGTTGGATATGTCTCTTTTAAAAGCAGCGATACGGAAAGAGGTTTTTCTGTCTTCAGATTGTGTTTGTATACCAAACTCATAGGTAGTGCTGCTTTCAGGTTTAAGACCTTTGTTCCCATAATTGCTGTATAACTGGTACAGAGAGGGCACTTTGTATGCAGACGAAATATTTACAAATAATTTGGTATGGTCATCAACATTATAGGAAGGATTGATGGTAAATGTACCTTTGTCGCCATAAATAGAATGGTGATTATAACGGGTACCTGCTTCAAAATTAAAACCATTCACATCTGTTATCAGTAAAGAGGCATAGGCTGATACCTGGTTTGTTTTGCTGCTGTCTTTTCCCAGAGCAGATTTGAAGGGCCCGAATGCTCCCGTGCTGAAATAAGATTGATTTGTATTCTGATTGATATATTGTATACCCCCTACAAGGCTCAGGTGCCCGGTTAAGGTTTTGTTTCCAAAAGTTTCCCATGTTGTGGTATTACCGGTATACTTTCCTTCAGAATATTTGCTGTAAATGCTGCTGATATCCGTGCTGTCATTTGTGAAAGTTCTTTCGGCACGTTGATAGCCGCCTTGTATGTTCCAGACAAAATCTTTGCCTTTGTATTGCAGGGAAAGCCCTCCCAGTTTATTCGAGTTTTTAGCTGTATAATCCTTATCGTCTATAAAC
>CAYHTC010000299.1:0-3093 GCA_964359445.1 uncultured Sediminibacterium sp.
TCCAGTACTTCCTTCATGTTCCTGTATTGTTCCTGCACTTCAAATTGCATGGAAGCCCCTGGATATTTGAGAAGGATTTCTTCTGCCATATTTTTCAACCGGGTTTCATGAACGGTTAATTGTGACGTATCAAAATCCCTGATGAGGAATTCAATTGTGGCCTTCTCCGCTAATCCATCCATCCGCAAAGCGTGAATAAACCCTTCGCGGCCTTCAGTTACTTCAGGGCTCCATTCAGTTTTAGGAAGCACAGCCAGTATATCACCAATAATTTTTAATGCATTCACCATTTTTCCTTTGGCATACCCGGGATGAGCAATCACACCATTGATAGTGATGGTTACCCCGTCTGCACTGAAAGTTTAATCTTCCAGGGTACCCATCTCACCCCCATCCAATGTGTAGGCAAAGTCGGCTCCTAATTTTTGCAGATCAAGTTTAGCAGTGCCATGCCCCACTTCCTCATCAGGCGTAAATAAAATTTTAATCATGCCATGCCTGATCCCGGGATGTGTACTTAAATAATTGGCCATATCCATGATCTCCGCCACACCTGCTTTGTCATCGGCACCCAATAAAGTTAGTCCACTGGCAGTAATGATCGGGTAGCCGATATGTTCTTTCAGGTAAGGATACGCAGACAACCGAATTACCTGGGCCTGGTCGTCCGGCAACACTATATCACCACCATCATAACGTTCATATAAAATTGGCTTTACGCCGGTACCACTGCAATCCGGGGCCGTATCTATATGGCTGCAGAAACAGATTACCGGAACTTTGTTGGCCGTATTGGCCGGTATCGTAGCATACACATACCCATACTCATCGGCTCTGGCATCCGCAAAACCCATAGCTGATAGTTCATCTGCCAATAATCGCGATAATTGTTTTTGTTTTTCTGAACTCGGATATGTCCCGCTCTGAGGGTTACTCTGCGTATCTATTTGTACATAGCGGATAAACCGTTCCACAACGGTAAAAGTATAGTCTTTCACTATATAACGAAATTTACAGCAAAATAAAGCTTCCTTTGATGCTAACATATTTGCAAACACCTATTGCAAATACAGAATCCGTTTTCTATTTTGTAGTCTAAACCAAAAAACCCCATATGAAAAAATCAATTATTGGCGCCATTGTAGGTGGATTGCTGATTTTTATCTGGCAATTTCTTTCATGGACCATACTCGACCTGCACCGCCCTTCGCAGGATTATCATCCGAAGCAGGACTCAATCCTTAGTTATCTCAATACCACACTGGAAAAGGATGGCGGATACCTGTTGCCTACCGTACCAAAAGGAACATCTTTTGAGGATGCCAATAAAATGGGAGAGCAAATGGTGGGCAAGCCATGGGCATCCATCCAATACCATAGCTCCTACACTATTACTATGAACGAAATGTATATGAACATGGTTCGTGGTCTGGCAACCTCCATGTTCATGGTATGGTTACTTATTTGGATTATTGGCAAATGGAATAAAATTGGTTATGTGAATGTTTTGCTGGCTTGTCTGTTCACAGGACTGATCGTATTTATTAACGAACCATATAGTAGCTATATCTGGTACAAAATTTTTGATGTGCGTGCCCACCTGGTAGATGCCCTTGCAAGCTGGGGTCTCTGCGGTATCTGGCTTGGCTGGTGGATGGGAAGGAAGAATTAGGAGTTAGGAGTTAAAAGTTAAAAATAGTAACGAAAACAGCCTGATGAAATTTCATCAGGCTGTTTGTATTTTAATTGTAATAACTCCTAACTCCCTAAGGCATAATAATCAAGGGCTTACTGCCACTGATTTCTACCAGTTCAAGGTCGAAACTAAGGTCCTCACCTGCCAAAGGATGATTGGCATCAAGAACTACTACTTCTTCTTTCACTTCAACAATCAGCACGGGAAAATTCTGGCCCTCTGGATTTGTCATATTCAGTTGCATTCCCGCTTCCGGAACCAGATCAGCGGGAAAACGATCTTTTGGAAATTCCATGATCATATCTTCCTGTTTAGTACCATAGGCCTCATCAGCGGGTATCAGTATGGTCTTCTTTTCCCCAATGATCATTCCGGTAACACCAGCATCAAAACCCGGGATCACCATTCCGCCACCAACTTCAAATTTCAAAGGTTCTCTGCCTTCTGAAGAATCGAATGTATCCCCACTTGTTAACTTACCATGATAATGTACTCTTACAGTATCACCTTTTTTTACTTGTTGCATGTTTGATTTTTGATTAATAAGAAATACCGTTTTAAGGCGCCAAAAGTACAATCCTAAATCAAGAAAGAGTGGGTAATTTTGATTAATTTCACGCTCTCAAAGCTCATCATATGAAAAATATTTTTACTATACTGGCTGTAATCCTGATGAATAGTCCGGTTTTAGCCCAACATCCGGTTCCGGCTTCCGGCATTTTACCTGCCGCCTACCGTACACAGGTTTATCTGCCCTTATTAAAAGACAAGCGGGTAGGGATATTTGCCAATCATACGGCTACCATCGGCCATAAACACCTGGTTGACTCACTGGTTTCACTCGGCATCAATATTACCAAAGCATTTGGCCCGGAACATGGGTTCCGTGGTACAGCAGATGCCGGAGAGAAAATAGACAACTACATTGATGCTGCCACAGGCATTCCGGTGATTTCTTTATACGGGAAAAAAAGAAAACCCTCTGCTGAGGACCTGGCAGATGTGGATATCCTGCTTTTCGATATTCAGGATGTGGGCACCCGGTTCTATACTTTTATTTCATCACTTCAGGAATTCATGGAAGTGGCTTTCGAAAACAGCAAACCACTGATAGTACTGGACAGACCAAACCCCAATGGCTTTTATGTGGATGGACCCGTATTGGATACTGCCTATAAAAGTTTTGTTGGCATGCAGCCCATCCCCTCCGTTTATGGAATGACGATGGCTGAATATGCAATGATGATTGCAGGAGAAAGATGGCTCAGCGAAAAGGCTAATGAGAAATATGAATATTATCAACGGGCTCAAAACTCAGCCGACACTGTATTTCATTTTCAGATAATCAAATGTGACAACTACACGCATAAAAGCAAATATATCCTGCCCATCAAACC
>CAYHTC010000300.1:0-3069 GCA_964359445.1 uncultured Sediminibacterium sp.
AAATACTCAAGCCGCTCATTATTTTCATCGGCGGTTTCTTTTACCGAGCGGTGGCTCATGGCTGTGCGATACAACAAAATATTTCCGGACCGGATACCCAGCACGTTTTTCAATTGTTTTTCAAAAGAAGAATCGTTAGACTTTTTAAACAGATTTTTGAGGAGTTGCACAGACTTAAGCTACGAATTTTTTTACAATCACACAAGCATTATGACCGCCAAAACCAAAAGTATTACTTAAGGCTGCCCTTACTAATCTTTTTTGCGGTTTATTAAAGGTAAAATTAAGTCTGGGGTCCAATGTAGGGTCATCCGTAAAGTGATTGATTGTAGGGGGTACGATATCATGTACCACACTTTGGATACAGGCGATAGCTTCTATCACACCTGCCGCGCCTAAACAATGGCCCGTCATGGATTTGGTGGCGCTGATATTCAAATTATATGCATGTTCACCAAATACTTCCGTGATGGCTTTGGCTTCGGCGCCATCACCCAGGGGCGTTGAAGTTCCGTGTGTATTAATATAATCAATTTCATCAGGGCGCATACCGGCATCTTTCAATGCGGCAATCATCACATTGCGCGCACCCAATCCTTCCGGATGCGGAGCGGTTAAATGATAGGCATCAGCCGTGGCGCCACCGCCGGCTAATTCACAATATATTTTAGCGCCTCTTTTTATGGCGTGTTCATATTCTTCCAATACTACCACCCCTGCGGCTTCTCCCATAACAAAACCATCACGGTCTTTATCATAAGGCCGGCTGGCTGTTTTTGGATCATCATTCCGCTCGCTCATGGCTTTCATGGCATTGAAGCCACCCACCCCGGCAAGGCTGATAACTGCTTCCGATCCGCCACTTAAAATGATATCTGCTTTTCCTAAACGGATATTATCAGCAGCCGTAATCATCCCATTGGTACTGGAGGCACAGGCACTTACCACTGCAAAATTGGGCCCACGGAAACCATGGCGCATAGATATCTGTCCTGCAGCAATATCCAGAATCATTTTGGGAATGAAGAAGGGATTAAACCTGGGGGTGCCATCACCTTGTGCAAAGTTGAGCATTTCCTCCTGGAAGGTAATTAACCCACCTATTCCACTGGCGAAGATCACGCCGGTGCGGTCAACATCCACATTGTCTTTGCTGATGCCGGCATCTTTCACTGCCATATCACTGGCTACCACAGCCAACTGTGCGAAGCGGTCTAACTTACGGGCTTCTTTCCTATCCATGAATTCGGTAGGATCAAATCCCTTTACTTCACAGGCAAACCGGGTTTTGAATTTAGACGCATCAAATGAAGTGATGGAGTCTGCACCTGAAACACCATTCAGCAACCCGTTCCAATAATCTGTCAGATTATTTCCGAGAGGCGTAATTGCTCCAATGCCGGTAACAACAACTCTTTTTAACTGCATTTCATTACCTGTTTGAAGTGATAATCCGCCTCCCGTGGCACTAGGCGCCGCAAAAAGGCGGATTAAAATTATTCCATAGCTGGAGTAATATCTTACTTGGCATGCTCTTCAAGGTAAGCCACAGCCTGACCAACAGTTGTGATGGTTTCAGCCTGCTCATCAGGGATGGAGATGTTGAACTCTTTTTCGAATTCCATAATCAATTCAACGGTATCCAACGAATCGGCACCGAGATCGTTAGTAAAAGAAGCCTCATTGGTTACTTCAGCTTCGTCAACTCCTAACTTGTCAACTATGATTTTCTTAACTCTTGTAGCGATGTCTGACATTGTAAATGTTTTTGTTACAGCCGCAAAAATATACTTTTTGTTAAATAAGCAATCTTTTAAGCCATTTTTGTTTTGAAAGACAATATTCGGTCTTTTCGGGCTGATTGACATTTTTACCCGATATTTTCTGTAAAATGATCATTATCTTGTACACCTTACCCCCTGTCTATGGCATTAAAAATAATAGATCACGGCTCTGGCGAATACCGCAAAATGGTAGACCTGCGCTACCAAATACTGCGTAAACCCATTGGGTTGAGTTTTACAGAGGCCGATCTGGCTGCAGAAAAGGACGATATTCTGATCGGTTGCTATGATGATGACAAGCTGTAAGCCTGCTGCGTTCTGACCGAAACAGACCCCAAAACCGTTAGATTACGTCAAATGGCGGTTGGCGCCGGATTACAGGGAAAGGGTATTGGAAGGGTGCTGATGAGTTTTGCCGAAAATATAGCCCGCGACCATGGCTATCGCCGTATTACCATGCATGCCCGCAAATCGGTTCTCGGTTTCTATGAAAAAAGTGGCTACAAAGTATGCAGTGATGAATTTGAAGAAGTAACTATTCCGCATCATGTGATGGAGAAGGAGTTATGAGTTATTTCCCCATCCTGCGATTCAGCATCCCCCGCAACTCATGCCTGAACTCTTCACTCATATTATCTTTAGGGATGAGGAAGAATGACCTTGCATCAAAATACAGGTGAAAAAAATGGGGGCTCTCAAAGAAACGGGTAAAGGTTTGCCATGGCCAGTTGGTATATCCACGTTCATTTTCCAGCCTTATCCCTTCCTCATTAAAATCAATAATAAATGAATCGCGGAAGGTGGCCGATCTTTTATAAATACTTTGAGGTAAAAAATACCAGAACGTTGCCACCAGCATCAACCAGATAAACGACCCCAGCAGAAAAGGTTCGGGGCGGATTTTTTGGGTATAAAATAATATCGCAGAAATAATAGCAAATACATTCACCAAAATAATGAGCATACGGATTTCAGTACGCTGCACAAAATGGTAGCGCAATGCCTGTATCACTTTCTTTTTTTCGTAAGAAAAACTATGCTGCATAGTGGTATATGAAACGTAAATGTAGAGAAAGAGGGAAAAATTAATTAATTAATAATTAAAAATTAATAATTGATTATTGCAATTGGTTTTTTTCCCGGCTACTTACTATTTATAAATGATGTCAATAATTTATTAAGACTATCTATGGCAAGCCTTTCTTTTCCTGACACAATCAAAATTCTATAACGGAAAGTAGTGGTTTGACCTTTGAATAGTTTGAAATTAAGGACCTCTTCATCA
>CAYHTC010000301.1:0-3067 GCA_964359445.1 uncultured Sediminibacterium sp.
ATGAAAGATGGCGCAATCGTTTGTAATATCGGTCACTTTGATATTGAAATTGATGTTGCCTGGTTGAACCATAACTATGGTCATACCAAAGACACCATTAAACCACAGGTTGACCTCTATAATATAGAAGGCAAAGACATCATCCTGCTGGCTGAGGGCCGCCTGGTTAACTTAGGTTGTGCCATGGGCCATCCGAGTTTTGTAATGAGTAACTCCTTCTCCAACCAAACACTGGCTCAAATAGAATTATGGAAAAACCATAGCAACTATGAGAATAAAGTGTACGTGTTACCTAAACACCTGGATGAGAAAGTTGCCCGTTTACACCTTGCCAAAGTAGGCGCTGTACTGGATGTATTAACCGATGCACAGGCTGAATACTTAGGTATTTCCAAGTCTGGTCCGTTTAAGGCGGACCTGTACAGGTATTAGGAATTAATCATTAATAATTAATAATTTGGCCCGCTTCAGTGAAGCGGGCTTTTTTTATGATAACCCAATGTATTCTAAATAGCCTGTTGGTATTTATGCATGAATTTGCCTGTAATGCATTATTTTCACTAAGCATTTTTGATAGTAATATCATTTGACAAAACAGGGAAACATATCAGGAATCCAGTATTATATATTCTTGTCTATCTGATTTGGGGAATCGTCACCCATGCGTTTGCCAATGAACGGCCCGTGGCAGATACCACGCCCCTATCCACCAAAAAACAGGCGCTTGCTTATCTTGAAAAAAATAAAGAACTGGCTACCAGTATTTTCTGGCCTAATGTGCATCCGGCACTCTTTCTACAAAACCTTAAGAAAAATATTGATAACCCTTTAAGTATTTATGAGGGAATCAGCACCAATTTTTGTGCTTATGCGGCATTTTCTTACTTCCCGTTACATGACGATCCGCTGGGATACCTGACATTCATGATACAATTATACAAGAATGGCAAAGCCCGGTATGGTAAAGAATATTTTGAACCTTCAAAAGAGGTAAAATTAGCCGCCGGTACACTCAGCTTTAAGGGGGAACTCGATATCAGACCCGCAGATCAGTTTTGGTTTATGGCATTGGCTGATCATTTTAAAGGCTATTTGAATTTTTTTGATAAAAAATATCATACAGGAGATGAAAATAAATTATGGGCCTGTGTGAATTTTGCAAAATTCAACAGGATGGTACGGAACTTATTTAATTATAAGGTAAATGCCATTGGCTCAGACCTTTTTCGGCCAGGCATACGGGATATGTATGAATATCTGGCAAACAGATTGCAAACCGGTACGGTAGCATTACTTGTGAATAATGTTGAGCTGTTTAAAAGAAATCACAACCGTTTAAAAGTGGGAATCCCTTCCCATTTTATCATTCTGCTGGATGTAGAGGAAGTGGATGATAAGATCGCTATCACTTATTGGGACTATGGCTTTAAAAGCCGGCAACTTTTATCAGCTTCTTTTTTGGGGAAAATCATATTTGGCATTTCATCCGCGGTAAAAAAAACAACCCATGCCCGGTAAACTCACTACCATAGGATCGCTTTTTTATTGCAGTACACTGCTGTGTTCCTGTACTTCCATGAAGGTATTTACCACCAACTATTTCCGTGAAAATGAAAAAACCTTAACCGCTATAGAACAATCCTATCGGAATCTTTACCAGCAAAAACAATTCTCAGTTGCCTTTACCGACAGGTCGTTCAATAATATTTCATTTGAAATCATCACAAATTCAATCAAACTTATTTATGAGTTTGAAGTAACCGAAACCAGGTTACAGGATACTTTATTAAAATATGGATTTCCTGTTCAGGATGTTACCGGGCTAATCACGCAGATGCGCTCTGTCAAATGTATCTGGATCAATAACCTGGATTATTATACGAACCTTCAAAAAAAGACACTGGTGTATATGTCGTTCAGGCCCGTTACCTTTCGATTGCCTTTTAATAACAAAAAATATTATACCCTTACCTTCTACTCACAACCCCAGTATTTCGACAATGAGGGAAGACTGTTTGCCAACCGGCAATTGAGGAAGCTTAGAAAAATCAATGAGGAAATATTCAGACGAATCAATGACAGGGTATGTTATACCATTTCAGAGCGGTTTAGATGATGATGGCTTGTGGGTTGTGTACAATAACTGTTAACTTTCTTTCCCTTTCACATGTGAGGATAAATAAGCGGGTTTCCAATGTACCCACCCGCCTACCTTTGAACAGAAACAACGTATTAACTATGAATTTTCTGAAAATGATTGCCGGAGCGGGTATGGGTATTCTGGCAATGATAGTTGTATCCGGCTATACTAACAATGCAACTTCCGGCAAAGATTCCGCAAACGCGGTTGCAGGTAAACCCGTACCTGGCACCCCTATAAAAATTGACAGTTCCAAAAGATATATATACCTGACCTGGGATGATTCTCCCCAACCACCCGGAACAGTAAACTGCAGGTCTGTTTTTCGGTCCGGGGGTGTTAAAGCCACATTTTTTTCCGTTGGTTTCAACAAAGTTGGACCCTGGAAAACAAGATTGATTGATTCTATCCGGAATGACTATCCTCAATTTTTATTGGCCAATCATAGCTTTAGCCACGGCTTTCGTGATAAATACAAAAAATTCTATGCTCCTGATATGACTGACAGCGCATTGAATGATTTTCTAAGGAATGAAAAAGAACTGAATATTCCGGTTAAGATAATTCGCTTACCAGGTAATAATACATGGGTCTCCAATGGTGATATTCAGGGACAGAAAGTAAACACCGCCCTGGTGAAAAAACTGGATTCACTGGGTTATAAGATTATTGGCTGGGATCTGGAATGGGGTCAACAAAGCAAGGCAAAAGCGCCGAAGGAAAGTGTAAATGAAATGATACAAAGAATAAACCGGCGATTTGACGACGGCAATACCCATCATCCAAATGCTATCGTAATCCTGTCGCACGACAGGTTATTTGAAAAGCAGCAATACGTTGATTCACTCAGGAGATTTATTTCTATCCTGAAAGCGGATAAGCGGAATGTATTTGAGACCATCGACCATTATCCGGCAGTACAGAAAA
>CAYHTC010000302.1:0-3046 GCA_964359445.1 uncultured Sediminibacterium sp.
CTAAATTTGCCCCATGCAAATTTCTATCATCGGGCTCGGATATGTAGGATTACCGCTGGCTATGGCTTTTGGCGAAAAATACCGCGTGAAAGGGTATGATATTGATCCGGAAAGAATAGCGGAATTAAGGGTGGGGAATGATCATACGTTGGAAGTGACAGAAGAGACGCTGTTATCATTGATTGATCATTATCAGCAAAATGATGAGGCTACCGGTATCTTTTTCACGGATGAGGTAAGTGAGCTAAAAGATTGCAATACTTATATCATCACCGTTCCTACACCGGTGGACAGCAACTACGCGCCTGATCTGACCCTGTTAAAAATGGCCACCCAAACTGTAGCCCGCGTTTTAAAAAAAGGCGATATCATTATCTACGAATCAACCGTTTACCCGGGATGTACAGAAGAGATAGCCGTGCCCATACTGGAAGAATTATCGGGATTGAAGTTTAATATGGATTTCTTCTGCGGCTACTCTCCCGAACGTATTAATCCGGGAGACAAAAAAAGAACCATCGCGGATATACAAAAAATAACGTCGGGGTCAACACCGCTGACCGCTACGAGGGTTGATGAACTATACGGATCTATTATTACGGCAGGCACCTACCTGGCTTCTTCCATCAAAATCGCGGAAGCGGCTAAAGTAATTGAGAATACGCAACGCGATATCAATATCGCTTTTGTAAATGAGCTGGCCAGGATTTTTCATTTACTCGGTATTGATACCCATGAAGTACTGAAAGCCGCGGCCACCAAATGGAATTTCCTTCCCTTTGAACCCGGCCTGGTAGGCGGACACTGCATTGGCATTGACCCCTATTACCTGGCCGGTAAGGCCCGCGCCGCAGGCTACAACCCGGCCATCATCTTATCTGCCCGGCACATGAACGACAGCATGGGCAGCTATGTGGCTAAACGGGTAATTGAACTGATGGCCCAAAAAGCCGTTCTTCATCCCAACGCCGAAGTACTGATCATGGGCATCACCTTCAAAGAAAATTTCGCGGATGTACGCAATAGTAAAGTGGTTGATATGGTACAGGCGCTCGATGCCTATAATCTAACCCTTACTATTTTTGATCCCGTTGCCAACCCAGCCGCGGTTATGAATGCGTATGGTTTAAAAAGCGCTGCTACACTTGATAAATCGAAAAAATATGCAGCGGTAATTGTAGCTGTCGGGCACGCAGCGTTTTTGGATTTGGATTATGATTCGATATTGACCGGGAATGGCGTTTTGTTTGATGTGAAAGGAGTATTGGAAATGGATAGAGTGGATGGGAGGCTGTGAGGAATTTGGAAATTTTATTGTTTTTATTTTTGTTCTTGTGTTAAGTGTAAGAGACACACCGCATTCGCCACCAATCCTTCCTCCCTCCCCACAAATCCCATTGTTTCAGTAGTGGTGGCTTTGATGGAAATATCTTTAATAGTAATATGCAGTATCTCCGCAATCACCTGCTGCATCTGTGGTATATAGGGTTTTATTTTGGGGGCCTCAAGGCTGAGCGTGCTATCAATATTGATAATGGAGTAGCCTTCGTTTGTAATTAGATCCAATGTTTTAGCAAGTAAAATTTTGCTGTCAATATTTTTAAATTCCGCGGAAGTATCGGGGAAATGTACGCCGATATCACCCAGGCAGGCGGCGCCTAATAATGCATCGCAGATGGCATGTAACAGTACATCCGCATCACTATGCCCCAGTGCGCCTTTACCGTGTTCAATTTTAACGCCGCCAATAAACAAATCACGACCCGTTACCAGTTGGTGATAATCTATGCCGTAACCGATTCGCAAGCTCATAAGTAAGCATTAATAATTATTCCTCCGCTGCTCCTAAATTAAACACAATCCCCAAACGTAACGTATTTGACAACGGATTTCTCGTAACTCCGCTGCCCGAAGGTACGAGGTAGGAGAAATTAATACTCATCTGATCGAGGGTGAAGCCGGCGCCGATAGAGAAAAATTTGCGGTTGCCGCGGTTTTTGTTTTCATAAAAATAGCCCGCCCTGAAAAAGAACTGATCATTATAGGCATATTCGGCGCCTAAAGAAGCCTGCAGCGACTTTAATTGGTTGGTACCATCGCCAAAAGATTTCATCCAGCTCGAAACTACACTGGTGGCGCGGTAATCGGCCAGTTTGGCTGAATCAATAATATAATTACCTGTTGCCGCAGGAGCGGAAGGAACGAGGAGTTTATTGATGTCGAGGCCGAAGGTTACCTTATTACTTTCATTGATTACCCTGGCATAAGAAATACCGAGGCCCAGGTTGGCGGGGATATAATCTTTGTTTCGTGAATCGTTGGTATAGCCAATTTTGCTGCCCAGGTTACTGAGCGTTACGCCCCACCGGAGGCCCGCTCCTTCCGTGCTGATACCATTATAATACAGGGAAACATCACCCGCTACCGCGTTACCTGCTTTATACACCACGCCCGTACCCACATCTCCCACTACTAATCTTGAATTGATATAACGCAGGGCTACGCCGATACTGAGTTTTTCGTTTAAGACCCTGGAATAGCCCGCATCAACAGAGAACTCACTGGGCTTTACGGTATTGAGGATATTACCGGAATAATCGGTTAACTGGA
The DNA here is from genome assembly GCA_964359445.1 of uncultured Sediminibacterium sp. GTDB lineage: Bacteria > Bacteroidota > Bacteroidia > Chitinophagales > Chitinophagaceae > Sediminibacterium. The sequence goes on from CAYHTC010000302.1 coordinate 2,611, forward strand.
TATTACCCAGGCTAAAATACCGTAAGGAACCGGACACCGCCTGCTGGTCATCCAGTTTATGATACATGGCCATACTGGCAAGGAATACATCGGTTAATCCAAGGTCTTTTAACCAGGGCGTATAGTTTACCGCGATAGCCGTACGCTTTTTGGCAAAGGGTACTTTGGCCAGGTTCCAGAAGGGTGCATTGGCATCGGGAGAAGTAGCGATGGCAAGGTCGCCCATACCACCCGCACGCGCATCGGGCGAGATGCGCAGAAAGGGTACGGAAGTTGATACGATATTAATCGAATCGGTCTGCGCCTGCGCTGTAGTTACTAATAAAACAGCTACCGCACTACATATCTTTTTTACTTTGAAATTCATCAAGTTTGATTTGATTAAAATTAAAAAACTTTTCTTCCCCCCTTCTGTGCCCCAGAGCCTCAGTCGCTA